>JANLHZ010000298.1 GCA_024653775.1 Planctomycetota bacterium
CGTTATCGCATTATGTCTTCGATTATCTTAATATAGCGTCGAGAATCCGCCTTAATATAGCGCCTGACGGCGCGTGGGCGAAGCTCCGCGACATCGAAGTCTCTGCGCTGAGGATATGCGTTAACAGGATTTTTTTTAATTCTCGCGGAGGACGTGTTTCACTGAACCGATACGACGCGAAGCTGCTCGCGTTTGGCGGTGTCGAATCCTGGACGCTAGTCACTGGTGTAAATTTGTTACTCCACTGGATTTCGATTAAACTTTTGCGGAATTATTGTTAAGATCGTGCGACGATCTCTTCGATTTTAACGGAACGTCCTGACAACTCAGTTTTGGGAATTCTATATGAGCATCAACAAGATTCTCTTCACCGTCGTTTTTGTCAGCTTCGCGGCCTCGGCCTACGGCCAGGCGACCCTGTTCTTCGACGACTTCAGCGCGGGTAACGCGGGCTGGTTCATTGGAAACGCATGGACCATCGGACCCGCGGTCGCTGGCGGAGGAAGTGGGGGAGGCGGCAGCGGAAATCCGGACCCAGGCACGGACACATCCACGACGAGCGACAACAACATCCTTGGTAACGTTCTCGGCGGCAACTATCCGATAAGTCAAGGCACGGACTACGCAACCACTCCGACGATAAATTGCTCGAGCGCGTCCGTCGTCGAGCTTTCGTTCCAGCGCTGGCTCAATGTGGAGAAGCAGTATTCGACATCTAGTCCCTGGGACGTTGCCACCGTGGAAGTTACCAACAACGGCACGAACTGGACCACCTATTATTCGAATCCGACGGGGACGGATGAAACTGATAGCGCCTGGACGCTTATAACCTACAATATTTCTGCCACCGCCGCGAACCAGGCAAGTGTCCAGATCAGATGGTCGCTCAAAACCGACTCATCCGTGGTGTTCTGCGGCTGGAACATCGACGACGTCACCGTTCGCGATCCGAGCGCGCCGCCGTCGGCGGTTTCGAGCCCGTCGCCCGCGGATCAGGCGACTGGAGTCAGCACGTACCCGAACCTCACGTGGAGCGCTCCGCCCACAGCGACGAGCTACGACGTCTACTTCGGACTCTTCGCTGCGAGCACGCCGACTCCTGCGCTTACGGGCGCGAATCTCGTCAGCACGCAGGCGGGGGCGTCGTACGCGCCCGCGGGACCGCTGAACCTCGGCGGCGAGTACCACTGGCGCGTGGACTCGAAAAACGCGGGCGGAATCACCCAGGGAACGGAATACGTTTTTACCGTCACTAACACTCCTCCGCCGGGGCAGGTGTCGAGTCCATCTCCAGCGAACGGCGCGACGAACGTCGCCTCCGGAACCGCGCTGACGTGGACCGCCGGGACTCCCTCCGCGACGAGCTACAACGTCTACTTCGGGACTACATCGCCTGTGGGTGGAACTCCCGTGAACGTTACCTCAGCCACGCACTCGCCGACGATTACGCCTAACAACATCTATTACTGGCGGGTCGATGCGGTCGATGCGACCGGAACGCTGATCACCACCGGAATCGAATATTCGTTCTCTTCCGTCGGAGCGGTGTTCCTGCCATATTCCGACGATTTCAGCGTCAATAACGGCTGGACCGGACTTGCGACCGGATTCTGGGACATCGCGTCTGCATCGGTCGGAACTTCGTCCGGCGGTTCTGGAAATCCTGATCCGTCAACTGACAACAGCTCATCTGCGGACAACCAGATCCTTGGATTCACCATTGGCTCGGATTATCAGAACAACATGTCCGTTCATAAGGTTACCAGTCCGAAGATAAACTGTTCTACAAATACAAACGTCACGCTATCTTTTTATGAATGGCTTGGAATCGAGTCCCTGACTTACGACCTTTGCGGAATCGAGGTCAGTAACGACGGTCAAACCTACAATACGGTGTGGACCGATGCCAGCGGGACAGGCGCGTACGCGGGTGGGGCTTGGGTGCCCGTCAGTTACGACATTAGCCAATGGGCGGCGGGCCAGGCGCAGGTATGGATCCGATTCTACTTCGGAGTTACGGACGTTAACGTCGTTTACTGCGGCTGGAGCATCGACGACATTTTGATCTACGACAACACCGCCCCTCCTCCCGCGGCGTCGAATCCTTCGCCCGCGGATATGGCGCAGGGAGTTTCAACTGCGCCCACTCTTTCCTGGACCGGATTCCCGAACGTCACCTACAACGTCTACTTCACATCGACTCCGCCGACGCAGCCGGTGACTCCGCCTGTGATCGCCAGCGGAGACCTCGAGCCGAACCAGCCTCAGGCTGGAAACAGTTACATTCTGCCTTCGCAGTTGACGGCGGGCGCAACGTACTACTGGCGCATCGACACCATCAGCGCCGGCGGCGGAACGACGCAGGGTACTGAGTGGAGTTTCACCGTGATCCCGCCTGCGCCGAGCGCGGTCGCGAACGGCTCCGAAATTCCCGCGGACGGTAGCACCGGAGTACTGACGAACATCCAGCTCCAGTGGGGCGCCTCGACTGGCGCGCAGGATTACGCCGTCTATCTGGCGACTGTCCCGATCGATAGGAACACTATGACGCCGACGATAACCACCCAGACGAGGATCGCTCCGCCGATTCCTCTGCAAGCGAACACGACCACGTATTACTGGGCCGTCGATTCCCGCAACGGAGGAGGCGCGCAGGTGACTCTCTGCCCCGGAACCGCGTCCACCGGAAATCAGTGGAGCTTCACGACGGTCCTCGTCGCTCCGCCTCCCGCTGTGACCGCCGGCGGCGAGGTTCCCGCGAACAACGCCACGGGTATCGCGCTGAATACTTCGCTGACCTGGGCCGCGGTGACTCAGACCGGACAGACGATCACCTACGACGTCTACTTCGGGACTTCGCTTCCACTGACCGCGACCGAGCGAATCGGGACAGCCATAAGCGCGACCACCACCACCATTCCGTCCGCGCCGCTTTCGAACCAGCGCGCGTACTACTGGCGCATCGATACGAATAACGCCGGCGGAGTGGCGACGCAGGGTCCGGACTGGGTCTTCGTCACAATTCCGAACCCGCCCGGACAAGCCGTCAGCCCGACGCCGGCGATCGCTGCGACGGGGGTTTCGATCACCCAGCAGCTTAGCTGGAGCCCCGTTACGGGAGCGACCAGCTACGACGTCTACCTGAGCGCGCCAGGCGGAACCGTCGCGGCTCTCGGCGCAACTCCGACCGCGAACGTCACCTCGACCTTCTACATCCCCGCGTCCGGATTGTCCACCGCGTCGACGTACGAATGGCGCGTCGATCCGAAGAACGCCGGCGGGACCACCACTGGAACTCTCTGGACGTTTACGACGACCGCGACCGCCACCGCGCCCAATCCCGTGACGAATCCGACTCCGGCGAATAACGCGACCGGTGTTCCGATCACGCAGCCTCTCTCCTGGACCGGCGACGGCACCGCGACGAGCTACGACGTCTACTGGGGAGTCAGTAACCCTGGCTGGCCCACAACCGGATCGCCTGTCGCGACGAACGTCACAACGACTTCGTGGACGCCCACCTCGCAGGCTTATTCCTCCACCTACTTCTGGATGATAATGCCGAAAAACGGCTCCGGACTCGCGCCCTCGTCGACGCCGACCGTCTGGAGCTACACTACGGAGTCCGCGCCCGTCGGAACCCTCTCCGTGAACGCCGGCTCGAACAATCCTTCCGCAAGCACACAGACCGCCTCCGCGAGCATCGTTCCGATGATCCACGTTCGATTCGTCTCCAGTACCGAATCGATTACGATCAATTCCATCACCTTCACCGCGAGCGGCACCGGCGACGATTCCACATCCATCGCGAAAGTCGACCTCTTCAACGACGTCAACGGCAACGGCCGCTTCGACACCGGAGTCGATCAGACCCTTGGCAGCCAGACGCAGACCTACAAATTCGCCGCCAACAACGGTTCCTGCACGATCTCCGGGCTGAATTTCGCGGTTTCTCCAGGCACCGCGCAGGACTGGCTCCTGACCGCGAATTTCCAGTCCGCAAACATGAACGACACGTTCACGATCTCGCTCGATCCCGCGACCGGAGTCAGCGCGACGGGCGGTACCAGTGGACAGACAATCGCCGGATCGGGATCAGCGATCACCGGCGGTCAGGTGACGATCAGCAACGTCGGGAGCTTCACCGCGGCCAAGGGCGCCGCGACGATCTCGGACTACCTCACTCAGTCTCAGACTAACGCGCCGCTGCTTCAGCTCACTGTAACCGCTGGTTCCGTCGAACCGATAACGGTTTCGTCGATCACCATTGTCAGCACGGGAACCGCGGACGTCCAGAATCACGTAACCGCCTGGAAACTCTATCGAGACACGAACGCCAACGGCAAATACGACGGCGGCGAAAAGCAGGAAGGCTCCACGCTCACCGGAACGAGCGGAACCACCACCCTGGTGTTCTCTGGCTTTACGACAACGATCTCCACGGGCGCAGTCGTTAACTTCCTCGTCGCCTGCGACCTTGCGCCAGACGTTCCGACGAACACGACCGTCAGCGTCTCGCTCGACACCTCGGCGATAGCGGTGACCGGGTCGGTATCAGGGCAGACGATTACCACGACGGGAGTCGTTTCCAGTGGCACCCACTTCGTCCAGACTCCGGTGACGGTTTCGACGAACACCGTACTGCCACCCGCGATCGTGGGTCGTGCGTATCAGATCGACATCTCCGCGACCGGCGGCTCCGGACTCTACAACTGGTCAGTCGCGACTGGAAGCAGCCTTCCCGGAGGCTTCGAGTCCTACAGCGGCACCACCGGCGCTGCGTTGACGACGCTCGCGGGTACGCCGACCGTGGCGGGTGACTTCACGTTTGCGCTGACCGTGACCGACGGCTCGGTTTCCGGAAACACCGTCGACGTGACCTTCACGATGGTCGTCGCTCCCGCGACCGCAGGCGCTCTCGCAGCCGCGGCTGGAGGCGGTGGCGGCGGCGGCTGCGGCGCCTCGACGGAAATCATCGCGACCGACCTCGACCTGCTCGGCGCGTTTCTGCCGCTGCTCGTCATCCTCGGAGCGATCTTCCATCTGCGCCGTCGCGGCTGACCGCAGTACATTAAATTCGTGCCTTCTACGAATTTAATGTAATATTCACCGTATGCGCTCGCGCAGAATCACAGAATCAGACTCTAAACTCCGAGCCACTCAGGGTCGGCGTCCTTGAAGTGCTCTTTTTTCCATATAGGAACGTCGACCTTTAGCCGTTCGATGATCTGCCTGCACGCGGAGAAGGCTTCGGCGCGGTGGGCCGACGCGACCGCGATGATGGTGGAAGGTTCGCCGACCTTTAGCAGTCCGAGGCGGTGCGCGACGACCTGGTGTATCACGTCGAACTCGCGTTTCGTTTCCTGGAGGATTTTAGAAAGCTGCGACTTCGCCATTTCCGCGTGCGCTTCGTAGTAAAGCGCGCTGACCTCCCTGCCTTCGTCGCTGTTCCGCACGGTCCCGATGAAAACGTCGATCGCCCCCGCAAACGGCGAGGACACCATCGCCACAGTGGAGTTGACGTCGAGCGGGTCGGTTGTGAGTATTACGCTGTTCATCTGACGCTTGCTCCCGGTCGCCGAATTCGATTTTACGTCGTGCCGGATTTCCAGTCGATGGCGGGTCTTTCAACGAAATCGCGCGCGCGATTTGTTTCCGACGCGGTCGCACGAAGTAAAAATTCGATCCATCGAAAATCCAAGTTTTAATTCGAAATCCGATTCATCCTCCCTGCACGGGCGGAATGAAGCTTACCACATTTTCAGGTCTGAGAACGTGGTCTCCTCCCACGAATTCGTTCCCCACCGCCACCCTGCTCAGCGATATGTACTTCCGGACGTTCTCGAATCTTTCGCCGAAAGCGCTCTGGAGGTCGTCCACCGTCGAGCCGTCCGGGAGTTCGAATTCGACTTCGTTCTTGTCAAGCGATTCCCTGAAGATCGCAAACAGCATAACCCTGATCGTCACGTTGTCCTTCGTTCTCAGTATGAGTTATTATTTTGCGCCTCCTTAGAAACTATCTCAAGCAAGCGACATCGATAATTCAGAGCCGTCAAACTATACGTTTGACGGCTTTTGCGTACGAGGACGTCCGCGGTCCCAGGCGATCAGAAGTCTCCTTCATCCGCGCTTTCCGGCTCGGGCTGCGATTCGGGCTGCGTCGCGGGATGAAGTTCCTCCGGAGCCGGGGCGGATTCGCCCGTAGTCAGAAATTCCCACCCGCGCTTCAGCGCCGGATCGTAGACGATGTCCGCGATTTTCTTCTCGCCGTGGACTTCCTCGTACTTCGCAAAGATCGCCCGGCGAAGTTCGTGCGCGATCGTGGCGTCCGAAAGTCCCCGTGCGTTACTCGCGCGCAGAAAATTGCGGAACCCCGGAAACTCCGACGTGTTAATTGGCGTGTCCGGCCTCGCGGCTTTCTCGAAGGCTTCCGCGTTAGCGGTCCAGTTCTCGTTGACGTAATTCTCGAAAGCCTTTTCCGACCAAAGCCGAGAGAGGATCCCGAATTCGCCGTCCTGCTCGCGATAATCCGCGACCACGACGTCGGGGGAAATCCCGATCTCATGCACCTGCTCCCCGGCCGGATCGAAATACTCGAGCACGGTGAAATAGAGGTAGCGATCGCTCCGGGACTGAAGCGGACGGAACGTCTGCCCGATGCCCTTGCCGTAGGAATTCGTCCCGATGATAGTCGAGCGGTTGTTTCCTTTGAGCGCTCCCGAAAGCATTTCCGACGCGGACGCGCTGTACTCGTTTATGAGCGTCACGAGCGGGAAATCTCCTCGGTTGTTGCGTCCGTCCGCGACGTGCGTCTGGTCCGCGGGCTGCACGAAGCTCGGCATGCGGTTATGTACCGACGTGATCGTCTGGCCGCGGGTAAGGAAAAAGCTCGCGATATTCATGCAGGTGTTCATAGCGCCGCCGGGGTTGTTGCGAAGGTCGAGGATGAGGCTTTTCATGCCTTCCGCCTTGAGCGTTCGGATGTGAGCGTCGATTTCCGCGTCGAGAGTCTGAACGAACTGCGTGGTGCGAATGTACCCGACGTTTCCGGGAAGCATTACTCCGTACGCCGCGTCACCGGGATTCTGCACCTGCGCGAGCTTTATGTCGAACGCTTCGTCGTATCCTTCCCTTCGCACTCTGAGCGTGAACTCCGTCCCAGGTTCCATCTCGAGCATTGCGCGAAGTTCCGCGCGGGGCACTTCGAGGAGATCGAGACCGTTCATGCTCTCGATGACGTCGCCGTGGCGGAGGCCGATGTTGTATCCGATACCGCCCCATCTTACGTGCGAGACGATAATCTGATCGCGGTTTTCCGGATTACGGGAAAAGCTCGCGCCGATGCTTCTGTCGTCTCCCATATCCTGCATCATCTGCATGAACTCCTGGAACTCCTCCTGCGTCAGAACGCGGGAGTACGGGTCGTTCAGCGCGCTGACAAGACCGCTCGCCGCGAGATCCGCGAGTTCCGTGGCGTCCGCCTCCGGATAAACGAACTGCACGAACGCCGACAAAGAATCGAAGAAATTCGAAATCGTCTCGTACTCGTTATTGTCCATCGCGCTGGCGAGTGTCGACTTCGCCCATTCCGGCCAGGTTTCGAAGTACCGCGCGTCCTTCGCGGCTCGTCCAAGGGTCTCCCTTGCGCCTTTGACAAGAACTTTCTCGTCGACGCCTTCGCCGCGGAGATGGTAACGCTGAAGCATCTGCGAGACTTCGCGCAGATACTGATACTTCTGCTGCAAGTCGCGGTCCCGCTGCCACCTCGGAGCCTGCGGCGACGTCGACTGCGCGAACGCCGAAGAGGAAGTGGCGAGGGTGAAGAAAGAAAATGCCGCCACGAACAGTATGAGGCTCAGTCTGCGGATGCTTGTCATCGATGGTTCTCCAGAGTTTATTGAAATGTCAGTTTGTACGATCCGTTCGGCATTCCTCGGCGATCGGCTCGAAATGCGCCGAAAATCGCCCGGGGAAATTAACCTTCCGAGATAACGCTGTAACAGTACTACGTGAAATCGAGATGAACCGTTATAAAAGAAGCGGCTGCCTGTGTACAAATTTTTTTTCGGGATACATTGCACGAACCTATTTCCGGATGGTACAAGCTTACGTCCGAAAACTGGATGGCCCCATCGTCTAGTCAGGTCCAGGACATCGGGTTTTCAACCCGGTAACCGGGGTTCAAATCCCCGTGGGGTCAGAATTTCTCTTCCTTTGGACAGAGCGTCTCCTTCTTTTGTTCGAATTCTGGAAGTCGTAACTGCCCGCGGCGTAAATCGCAGTTTATAGTGGGATTCTGTAGTAGTGTGCTCGTGAGAGCATATTTTCGCGGTGTGGTGGATCAAAGAAACGCCTTACGGCGCAACTACGAACGCAATCTTCCCCAGCTTGCCGCTGATGGCGCTTGAGCCTGACTCTGACCTTCCATCAATGCCGGATTCAGGCAGATTCTGGCTCGAATTCCATTTATTCATGGGAATTCAGGGATATATTTCCACCAGAGATTTATAAGTAGCTAATAGAATTATTATTAGTTATATTGATTAATTTTATAATATATATAATGCGTTTAAAGTATAAAAATACATACCGTATCAGTTCTGGCTTCGACTATGGCGACTCCGTTCCTGTAATTTTTTTTATTACAAACACTACAGAATATTGGGGTAATAGTAAAGGCTACCCACACTCTGTTGTATGTTTAATAAATAATCGCATCTTTCACATTCCAGACTTCATTTTTCAATTATCTTTTTCTTGCGGGGTAAAAAGTCATGTGGTAACTTATTAGAAGTCAGGTGGATAAATGTGGATGTATCAGCTTGTTTATAGGAAAATCATATAATACGATAGATCAGAAAAGCCGGATCCTGTTTCCAACAAAATGGCGCAAATTGATGGCGCCGAAAGTGTTCGAGGAAGGATTCGTAGTAACTCTCGGTCTAGACGGTTGTTTGTTCATGATGATGCCCTCCGTTTTTGAAGAATTGATGACAAAATTGCCGGACGACCTTGGCGACGAGGAGACTCGTTTTCTCGCCAGGCATTTCGTCGGCAACGCGGAGGAGGTCAGGCCTGACTCTCAGGGAAGAATTCTAGTTCCGTCGTGGCAATACGAGCTTGCGGGGATCAGCGGCGAGGTTGTCATGGTTGGAATGGGAAATCGCATCGAGATGTGGTCCGTGGACCTGCACGGCAAATCGATGCAGCAGCACTACGAAAACTTCAAGCGATTCGGCGAGAAGATTTTCAAACGAAGCACGCCCGCTGGAAACCCGGCCGATCAGGTCGTCGTTCCGGCTTCTTCATAACCAACTTTTCAAGATTATTTTTTCGAGCTTTTCGGTACACCGTTCCGATATCGCTGCGCCTCAAATCCATTATCAGTCGGAGAAAACAATGTCTTCTGAATTCGCACTCCTTTATGACATTCTAGAGAAGAATCAAACCGCCGGGACAGGCGAAGACGACGAAACCTCGCGCGCCAAGTGCGAGCAGGTTTGCAAGTCGATCGTCGAAACTCTCGGGCTTTATTACGCCGAGTACCCGGAGTACATGGAGCGCGGGCCGTACTTGTCGGACGAGGTCTTGCAGTTTCTGCTGTCGAATTCGGACGAAGAGACGCGGATCGTTCTCTTCAAACTTCTGTGGAAAATCGGGCGCGCGAACTCTTTCAAAGGCGCGGCGGAAGGCTGATTGCGTGGCGCGGCGCGATGAAATTCAGAAACGGAAATTCAGGAAGACGGAGCCGGCTTGAGACACATTCCGGTAATGCGAAAGGAGGTACTGGAGCTGATCGATCCCCGTGACGAAGGGCTTTATCTCGATCTCACACTTGGCGCCGGGGGGCACGCGCGCGCGATACTGGAGAGTTCGGGGCGAGGCTCGAGGCTGATCGGAATCGATCGCGATCCGAAAGCGCTTGAAATTGCAAGGGAGAGTTTACGGGAGTTCGGGGACCGCGTGACTTTCGTTCACGGAAGGTTTGGCGAGGTTCGCGAACTTTTGACTTCCAGTGGGGTATCGGCAGGGAATAGGGAACAGGGAGCAGGGGATGGCAATTACGAATTGAAATCCCCTCTTCCCCTCGAATTCGATGGCATCGTCTGCGATCTCGGCGTCAGTTCGATGGCGCTCGACGACGCGGATCGCGGCCTGAGTTTTCAAAAGCCAGGGCCGATCGATTTTCGGATGGACCAGAGCCGCGGCCAAACGGCGCTCGAAATTCTGAAGCGAATTTCGGAAGAGGAACTTGCCGATGCGATATACGAATACGGAGAAGAGCGCTTCTCGAGACGCATCGCGAAATCGATAAAGGAAGCCGTCGCGCGGAATTCGCTAAAGTCGACCACGGACCTTGCCGAAACAATTGTGCGGGCAATGCCCCGCAAAGGTCCGGGCAACATAAACCCCGCGACAAGAACCTTCCAGGCGCTCCGGATTCTCGTCAACGACGAGATGACGGAACTCAGAACCCTCCTCCAAACCTTCCAGGATTTTCTCTCGCCATCCGGCGCGTGCGTCATCATAAGTTTCCACTCTCTCGAAGATCGCGAAGTCAAGATTCGCTTCAAAGAACTTCATCAGTCCAGACTCTTCAGCATCCTCACAAAGAAACCTCTCGTTCCATCCAAAGACGAAATCAAAACTAATCCCAGGAGCCGCAGCGCAAAGCTGCGCGGAATCAGAAAGCTCTCGCAATGAAGTACCATCACGCAATAGTCGCGCTCGTCCTGCTCGTGATCCTCGGCCTCTGCATCGTGTGGGTGCAGGTCGAAGCCGTGGAGGGAATGTACGAAATCGGCGAACTCACGAAGCAGAAGGACCGCCTCGAAGAAGAAAATCGTACCCTCGACGTCCAGATCCAGGAACTCGAGCGTCTAGAGTACCTCATCCAGCAGAACGAGGTCCGCGGCCTCGGCCTCGTGTCTCCGGAAACCAAACTTCAGTGAATCTTCGCAGTAGTTCGGTAAACGCTCATCCCGCCTTCAGTTTTCCATCCTCGACCTTCTTCCAGAATTTTTCACCACAGAGTTCACAGAGAAAATGACGTCTGAACAGTCCGCCAGCATGATCGATCTCAGCTACCGTCGCAGGATGGCGATCGTCGGCGTGGCGCTGGTGCTCGTGTTCCACGTGTGTCTCGGGAGGCTTTTTTCGCTTCAGGTCCTGACGGGCGAGAAATACAGCGAAATTCAGAACCGCCAGACGAAGGTTCACGAGTTTCTGCCCGCGCCGCGGGGTCGGATTTACACCAGCGATTCGATGCCGCTCGCGCTGACGAGGCTCGAAGGAAAGAGCGTGTATGTGAATCCGCGGGAAATTCGCCTCGATGAAGTCGAACGCGTCGCGTGGGTGCTCTCGAACACGCTTTCCGTCGACGCCGCGGAGGTTCAGAGAAAGATACTCGAAAACCGCGACAAATATTTTGTCTGGATCAAGCGCAGAATCAGCCTCGACGAAGAAAACGCGCTTACGAAGGTCCTCCAGGACGGCATCGGCTTCAAGCTCGAAACCATGCGGCATTATCCCCAGGCGCAGATGGCGGCGCATATCGTCGGCTTCTGCAACGAATACGGCGGCGCGGAAGGAATCGAGGCGCGTTACAATGAATCGCTCACGGGAACCGACGGCGAGCGCACATTGTACCGCGACGCGCTCCAGAACAAGATAGTAGACGTCGATCTCGATCAGCTAAGCCCGATTCCGGGAAACGATATCGAACTCACCGTCATCGGCGCGGTGCAGGCGTTCGTCGAGGAGGAAATGGACGACCTCGTGCGGAAATGGGCGCCGGACAGCGTCAGCGTGATCGTGATGGACCCGAATACCGGACGCATACTCGCAATGTGCAACCGTCCGACGTTCGATCCGAACAGCTATAGTACAGCGGACCCGGACACGCGAAGGAATCGCGCGGTGACCGACATTTACGAGCCGGGTTCGATATTCAAGCCTCTGGTATGCCTTAGCGCGCTCGAAAACGGCCTCGTGGGCAAGGACACGCGAATCAACTGCGAGAACGGAAACTGGGTCGCGAGAGTCCAGGGCGAGCGTGGAAGCAGAAGCGTCCACGACGTCCACGGCCACGGAACTCTCTCCGTCGAGCAGGTCATTTCGCTCAGCTCGAACATCGGTTCCGCGAAGGTCGTGCTATTGCTTGGCAAGGAGAAGCTTCAAGGCTATCTTACGGGCTTCGGCTTCGGAAGGCGTACGGGAGTCGATCTGATGGGCGAGCAGCGCGGCATAGTCCCTCCGTTCGAGACGTGGTCCGAGCTTCAGGAGTCGATTTCCGTCGCGTTCGGCCACGGTATCAGCGTAACTCCTCTGCAGATGCTGAACGCGTTCAATTCCGTCGCGAACGGCGGAAGGATTTATAGGCCGTTCATCGTCGAAAGGATTATAGGCCCGGAGGGCGCGACCCTATACGAGGCGTCTCCCGTGTATCGCGAGGTTCTGAAGCCCGAGGTCGCCCGCGAGGTAATGTCGCCTATACTCGAGAAGGTCATCGAAAGCGGCACCGGCACGAGGGCGAAACTCGAAAGTTTCAGAGTCGCGGGAAAGACCGGCACGGCGGATATTCCCGGTCCTCGCGGCTATGGTAACCACGGAGTCGTTTCGAGCTTCGTCGCGTATGCTCCAGCGAGCAATCCCGTGGTCAGCGTGATAGTGATGGCGAACCATCCGACAAGACTCGCGTTCGGAACCAGCTTCTACGGCGGGAACGTCAGTGCACCGGCGTGCGCCCGGATACTGAACAAAACATTGACATTTCTTGGTGTTTCAGGGGATAAATAGCTGGGAGATAACAGAAAAAGAAAAAATTCATTGACAGAAATCGCTGGGTACAGTCCTACTCTTTGGACATTACATAGTCCCCACTGGGAGGCAGACCTGCTGTAATTTTGCCCCAAATTACTCTCCAACTCTGCCTCCCACCCCATTTTTCCCACTATTTATCCTCTGGAAACCAGGAAACGTCATCGGACGTTTTTGAATCACATTAATTTTCCAGCGGGATAAAAATGAAAACCAAGGGGCATAATTTTACAGGTCTGACACTGATCAAATCCGTCGGCGCGAAGAATGTCGTCGGAAGCGACGAATTCGAGATCGCCGGGGTTACGTCGGATTCCCGCTGTGTGAAGCAGGGGTTCGCGTTCTTCGCTATGATAGGCGCCAATGTTGACGGACGGACGTTCATACCGGACGCAATCTCGAAAGGCGCGCGCGCGATAGTAGTGGGGGACGAATACGCCCCTCCGAGGGATTTGGAGCGCGTGACTTTCATTTACGTCCCGGACGTCTATGCCGCGCTCGCGGCGGCGCTCGATAGGTTTCACGATAAGCCGACGAAGGGCGCGAACATCATCGGAGTCACTGGCACCAACGGCAAGACGACGATCGCTACGCTAATAAGGCATATGTACAATTACGCGGGCGTGAAATGCTCACAGTTCGGGACTACCGGCTATTTTCTGCCTTCGAGGACTATAGAGCCGAAGGAAACTACGCCTGGTATGGAACGGCTATACTCGTACTTTGCGGAGTCGAAGTCGGATGGGTGCAAGAACGTCGCGATGGAAGTTTCGAGCCACGCCCTCGATCAGCGCCGGGTTGAAGGAATCGATTTCCGCGCGGCGATATTCACAAACATCACCCACGACCATCTCGATTATCACAAGACCCTGGGCGAGTACATCGAGGCGAAATTGAAGCTGTTCCGCGGACTCTCGAGCAAGAGCGCCGCGATAATCAACAAGGACTCCAAGGCGAGCGAACTTTTTTGCGCCAACGTCGGAGGCGCGCGGCTTCTGACTTACGGCATTGAAGGATCGGACTTGCAGGCGTCCAGAGTCAGATACTCCGATCGCGGGACGTCGTTCACTATGCATTCGCCCTGGGGAGAACGTCAGGTGGACTTGCGCCTTGTTGGAAGCTACAACCTCTATAACGCGCTCGGTGCCCTTGGCGCGGTGATGTCAACGGAGCCGAATTCGAAGAGGTTCGACAAGTTCCTCTCGGCGGCTGAAATGTTCACCGGTGCAGCGGGAAGAATGGAGGCGATCACCGAAGATGAAGGGTACAAGGTGTTCGTCGATTACGCCCATACTCCAGATGCAATCGAAAACGTCTGCAGGACTGTCAAAGCGTTCACGAAAGGCCGGCTCATAGTTGTATTCGGCGCCGGCGGCAACCGCGACAGGAAGAAGCGTCCGGAAATGGGCTTCGCAGCTCAAAACTATGCGGACATTATAATACTTACCAGCGATAACCCACGGCACGAGGATCCAGACGATATAATTCGCGACATAAGGGTCGGGATGGACGTACGACGGGACCCTATAATTCTGACTGCCAGGGAAGAAGCTATAAGGCACGGGATTATGGAAGCCCGCGCGGGCGACGTTGTTCTACTCCTTGGAAAAGGGCATGAGACCTATCAGCAGATCGAAGACATTTACTATCCTTTCGACGACAGACAGATCGCGAGGAAATACATCAGCCAGAGGAATTCGCAAAATGGACCAGTTTAGTATCAGAGATATAATTGTAGCTATAGGCGCGAAGGCTTCCGGCAAACGTTCGTCGAGTATAGCTGAATTAGGCGGAACTATAGTTAAAAGGGTCAGTATCGATTCAAGGGATATAGTCCCGGGCGATGTATTCTTCGCTATAAAAGGTGCGAATCACGACGCACACGAATATGTAGCGGATGCGCTTTCGAAAGGCGCAGTATGCGCAGTAGTCGAGAGCGAAATGGATTCCGGCGCCCGTAAAAACGGCACTATACTTCGCGTGGACGATACTATAGCTGCGCTATTGAATCTGGCCGCATTTCAAAGATCGCGCATTAAAGGAAAAGTCGTCGCGATTACCGGGTCCAACGGTAAAACGACTACCAAGGTGATGCTCGGAACGCTATTGCATTCAGAGCTTCCGGAAAACAAAACTATAGTCAGCGAGAAAAGCTTCAATAACAACATCGGCGTGCCGCTGACTATACTCCGGGCTGATAGAGAGACGAAAGCGCTCGTACTCGAAATCGGCACAAATGCTCCGGGGGAAATAGCTCAGCTCGCGGGAATTGCGCAGCCGGACATTGCCGCTATAACCGGAATAGGGGATAGTCACCTCGAAGGGCTTCACTCGCGGGAAGGCGTCGCGCGGGAAAAAGGAAATATTTTCCGGCATCTAACGCCATTTGGAATAGGATTTCATCCTTCCGGAGATATGTATATCAATCTAGCGATCGCTCAGGCAGCCGAGAGGAGCGACGTTCAGTATCGGAGCGTCGGATTTGGCAAAAACGACAGCGTGTTCGCGGAACGTACCGAAATTTCGCCTTTTGGCACCGGAATGAATTTCAGGATCAATCGCAGGGTGACCGCGCGGCTTCCGATACTTGGAATTCACAACATCACGAACGCGCTCATTGCCGCGGGAATCGCGATGGAACTGGGAGTTCCGCTCGAAGAGCTTCGCGAACGGTTCCCTTACGTCACATTGCCGCCTAACAGGCTCGAACTAAAGAATATTGGTAAGTTTACGGTGATAAACGACGCGTACAACGCGAATCCGACCTCCGTGGCAGCCGCGGCGAGCGAACTTGCGCGGGTTTCAGGATCGCGAAAGCGCTCGTTCTTCGTCCTTGGCGATATGCTTGAACTCGGCGCGCAGTCGAAAAACCTGCACGAATCCACTGGTGAGTCGCTATCGGCGTTCGGCTTCGACGAATTCATGACGGTAGGCGAAATGAGCGCCCACGCGTCGAAGGTCCTCGGTTCGCGCGGTAAGAAAGTAAATCACTTCGCAGAGGCTGCGGACGCGGCGATCTATCTTGGCCGCACGCTCGGTCCAGGCGATATAGTAATGCTAAAGGGATCGCGACGGGTCAGGCTGGAAATCATCGAGGATTATTTAAGGCATATGGTCAAATCGACAAACCGGGAATACAGGATTGCAAGATGATAGTAGTCGCAGGAATTGATTTCGCTCGCGATTCCATTGCCTCAGCCGAACTTAGAGGTATGGCGGGACTGGTGATAAGTCTGATAGTCAGTCTTATATCGGGCTATTTAATTATTCCACTTCTTCTTAGGAGAAAAATTCAGGAAATACATCAGAAGCAGGACGCTCCCAAACTTGCAGAACTCAGCAAAGATAAAAAATATACGCCTACGATGGGAGGGATTATTATTATCCTCGCTATAGTCGTGGCGCTGGCTATAGTCGGAAATTTCGAGACGAGCTATACCGCCGCCGCGCTGGTTCTGACTCTCGGTCTCGGCGGAGTTGGAATGATCGACGACTTCTCGAAGCTTACAGGTAAGGGCAAAATCGGAATTTCAGGGAAATTCAAAATGGCGCTCCTGGCTATTCCATGCATAGTCTCGACGATAATCGTCTATCAGGAAATAACACCTGACTCCGGAAATATATCTATAAATATCCCGCTCGCGGACTATAGCATCTGGCTGCCAGTGACAGCGTGTTTTATGTTTTCGATATTCGTCCTGCTTGGCAGTACCAACGCGGTCAATCTGACCGACGGTCTCGACGGTCTCGCCAGCGGCACAATGATATTCGCAGCATCGGGGTTCGCTATAGTCGCTATTATCGCGGCGGGAGATTATATGCTTCTCGCCGTCAGTGGAATAAGCAGAATCCAGGCAGGCGAGGTATTCGTGATCTCGATGATAGTTATCGGCGCGCTGATGGGATTTCTATGGTATAATTCGCACCCGGCACAGATATTCATGGGAGACACCGGATCGCTCGCACTAGGCGGACTTCTCGGACTTATGGCTATAATGATCCGCCAGGAATTGCTGCTCGTAATAATCGGCGGGCTATTCGTAATCGAAGCGATGAGCGTCATACTTCAGGTCGTTAGTTTCAAACTCACGCACAAACGAATATTCGCGTGCTCTCCGATTCACCATCATTTTCAATTCAAGGGATGGCCGGAGACTCGCATTGTTGGCAGGTTCTGGATTGTGGGCGCGGTGCTCGCAATCGCAGGCGTAGTTATGTTCCTGATGGAGAAGGATGACGGCCCCGACCTGCTGGCATTTCTTCGGTAGATTCAAACTTCCGGGCCGAAGGTTACGGTTGTAGTGATTCCAGTTCCGTCGTTGTTATTGTAAATCTCTAGCATAGCTTTGTGTAGCGTCACGATTTCCCTGACTATGGCAAGACCGAGGCCGGTTCCGCCGACGCTTCGGCTTCGATGCTCGTCTACGCGGTAGAATCTGTCGAATACATTCGCCAGTTTATCCTCCGGAATGCCGACGCCCTGGTCCTTAACGATCAAAACTATAGCTTCACCTGATTTTTCGACACTAACATCTATCGCGCCTGGTTCCGGGCTATACCTTATTGCATTCGAAACGAGATTTCGAACGAGGATTCCGATCAGGATCCTGTCCCCTTTAATAGTATGGCGCTGCGCGGAGTTCAGGTTGATAGCCAACCCTTTTTCCGCGGCAGATTTTTCCAGCGCGTCTATTTCCGCATTTATCAGACTATTTAAGTCGAACGATTCGAATCTCGGGCTAAGATTGCCGGAGTCGATTTTCGCGAGAAACAGCAGCGCATCCTGCATAGCGCTGAGACGCTTCGCGGCGTCGACGATCTCTGATAGCGCGTGCCTATAGTCTTCTGCTGGTCGTTCTTTTCTGAGGGCGACCTCCGCCTGATTCAGTATTATCGAAGTCGGAGTGCGAATTTCGTGGCTGACGTCCGCTGTAAATCGTTTCTGGCGTTCTATCCCGTCCCGCAGGAAATCGAAGGTATCGTTCAGAGTCGCCGCGAGCATGCCGATTTCGTCGTGCGGCCTCGATGCTATAACCTTGCGCGAAAGATCGCTATCGCGAATCTCTCTTGCGGCGACCGCTATTTCCGCCAGCGGCTTCGTGATTCTCGACGCGAGGAACCAGCCGAGGAGGGCGGAAAGCGCGAGGCTTGCGGATGCGATCGCAATCAGTTTATCCCGCATGTCCGATAGCTCATCGTGCATCGACTGAGTTCCGGCGATTACTGTGATTGTAACTTTCGCCTTGTGGTCTTCGAACTCGCTTTTCCCGACTTCCGGGTATTCGAATTCCGACTGATCTTCGACGTCCATCGTGAACTCGTAAACGCCGGAAAGAAATCGCGCGGGGACATTGTTCGCTATACGGATCGATCCCAGTTTTTCGCCTACTGGAACAACTATCGCGTTATCGAAATTGCCTCCGACGAATCGGCCTTCAATCGTACGGATTTCGTAATGGAACGGCTCGTATTCCGAGGATTCCTCCGGGTCTTCCTGGAGTTTGTCGGCTTCAAAAAATACAAGGCCCTCCTCGTTCTCGCAAAGCGACAGAAGCGCGTTCGACCTTGCAAGCAGGTATGCGTCCACTGCTTCGATTTCGCTTTCCCGGAGTTCATAGTAGACAGCAAGCCCGAACACTCCGAGAAGCGTTCCCGTGAGCGCCATGAACCAGAGGATTATGCCCACGCGCAGGGTCAATCTTCCTCCTTTTTTATAACGTAGCCGAAGCCGCGCTGGGTGTGGATGAGCTTCGAACCGTCCGTTTCGACTTTTTTTCTTAGCGTGCTGATATATACTTCGATCGCGTTGGATTCCGGCTCGTCGCCGAGTTCCCATAGTTTTTCGGCGATGGTTTCCTTCGAAATGACGCGTCCGCGGTTACGCATCAGGCATTCGAGCACGGCGAATTCCTTTCGCGAAAGCTGGGCGATTTCGCCGCCTATTTTCACCTCCCGTTTCGCGAGGTCGAGCGTGACGGCACCAGCGCGGGTTACGTTATCGTCAGCGCCGGCGTCAGCGCGTAGTAGCGCGCGGACTCTTGCGAGGAACTCCTCTATTGCGAATGGCTTACGGAGGTAATCGTTTGCGCCCGCGTCGAGGCCGCCGACGACGTCATCGACCGCGTCGCGGGCCGTAATCATCAGTATCGGAGGTTTGAAACCCTCTCGCCGGAGCTTCCGGCAGACTTCGATACCGTTCATCGACGGCACCATCAGATCGAGGATCACGAGATCGTGCCCTCCGCGGCGGGCGAGATAGTAGCCGTCTTCGCCGTCCTTGGCTGACTCGACGACGTGCTGTTCGTCCCGAAGCGCCCGTATGAGCGCGTCCGCGAGTGAAAATTCGTCTTCGACAAGGAGGAGTTTCGCCATAAATTCGACGGTCTATTATAGCGCGAAACCCTCTTCCCCGAAGGGAAAAGGGTCCACGCTGTCGTTTCTCATTTCAGAATCTAGAACGCGCCGCCTTCATCTTCCTCGGCGCCTTCGTCCGCTTCGTTTGCGTCTTCATCGCCGCCGCCGAAGAGGTTTTCGAAGAAATCGACGAACTCTTCGCCGAAAAGATTTTCGAAGAAGTCTTCGAACCACTCATCGGCTTCTCCGCCCTCGTCCTCGCCTTCCTCGTCCTCGTCGCCCTTCAACGCGGGCGCGGCGGTTTCGTCATCCGACGTGCTCGAAGCGAACGCGGGTGCGAAGGAACCAAGGCTAAGAGCAAGCGCGAGAAGCATAACTACAAGACTCTTTTTCATTTTTACCTCCAGGTTTGTGAAATGGAAAAAACCGATCAACTACAAACCTGGATACGCCCCCAACCTGAAATGGAGCTTAAAAGCGGGAAAAAATTTCGAGGATCGAGGATCTATGTCCGAGAGACGAACAATTGATTTATTGTAAGTGTTCACGGGGTAGATCGCAGTCTATAGCGGGATTCTGTTCGTAGTGTGCTCGTGAGAGCATATTTTCGCAGTGTGGTGGATCGAATAAACGCCTTACGGCGCCACTACAAACGCGAACTACCCCGTGAACTGTTACGATTTATTCGTAATTCGTCATTCGTAATTAATCAAAGCGCCTTGATAACGATGTCGGTGACGTCGGTGGTCGAAAGGCCGGACTTGGCGCTCAGATCCTTGATCTCTTCCCGCGCAAGAAGTCCCGCGACGGCGGTTTTCGAGAAATTCTCGCTAAACCGCGAGAGAGCCGACCTTGGTTGTCGGTTCAGGCACGGTTTTTCCATCTTCCGCGTACGCCTCGACATATGCATCGAGCGCTTCTTTCATCAAATCTTCAGTTTCCTCGATGGTATCGCCGCAAGCGACGCACCCGGGTAAATCTGGAATGTAGGCGGAATAGTTGCTGCCTGCCCACTCGTAAATCACCACATATTCCCTCTTCTTCATTCCCGTTCCTCAATCCCAGCCTGTTTGAAAACACTCTTCAACGTCCCTATAGCAATTTCTTTCCCCGGATATCCTGCAACGACGACAATGCCGGTTTTGGTCGGATGCTTTAAAACTCGGTGACTGCCTAGGACGTGCGTCAAAATAAGTTTACGGATTTCGCGCTCAGATTTACGTCAGGTTCGCATTGCGCGATTGAGTCAAACCGGAATCGTAGCTATAGTTCCGGTGAGGATTTGGCGATTGAGCGCGATGTGAAAGTGGCGTGAAGATGTGATGTGAAAACGTCAACTTATTTTGACGCACGTCCTTAGTTCTCGAAACGAACCAGCCATCGTTTTTCAGTTTCTTCAAAACATCTCTGACCTTCATTATACCGCCATCCGGTAAAAAAGCTAAGGCTTAATCAAAGCGCCTTGATGACGATGTCGGTGACGTCAGTTGTTGAAAGGCCGGACTTGGCGCTCAGGTCCTTGATCTCCTCCCGCGCGAGCAGGCCCGCAACGGCGGTTTCGAGAGTCGTCCACGCGTCGCTCTCGCCGAGGTAGTCGAGCATCATTCCCGCTGCGAGGATGGCAGCGAGGGGGTTCGCGACGTTCTTGCCAGCATACTTCGGCGCGGACCCGTGGATCGGCTCGAAAAGGCTGATCTTGCCCGGATGGAGATTTCCGCTCGCCGCGATTCCAAGTCCTCCGACGAGTTGTGCGCCGAGGTCGGTGATGATGTCGCCGAAGAGGTTCGAGGTGACGATAACGTCGAACCACTCTGGATTCTTGACCATCCACATACAGGCGGCGTCGACGTAGGCGTGCTCGGTCTCGATGTCCTTGTATTCGCTCCCGACCTCCGCGAACGCGCGCTGCCAGACGGCGTCGGTCGGAATCGCGTTCGCTTTGTCGACGAGCGTTACCTTCTTCTTTTTGCCACGCTTACGAGCGAGTTCGAACGCGTACCGGCACGCGCGCTCCGCAGCGAACCTGGTGTTGATGATGCTCGTCACCGAGATTTCCTGTGGCGTACCGGTGCGCAGATGTCCGCCGATCTGGGAGTAGGCGCCCTCGGTGTTCTCGCGGACGACCATAATGTCGATGTCCTCGGGAGTCTTTCCCTTCAGCGGGCACAAATGCTCGGCGTACAGACGAATCGGGCGGAGGTTTATGTAAAGGTCAAGCCCGAAGCGGAGTGTCAGGATAGTCGCCTTCTCGACCAGGCCCACCGGAGCGCGCGGATCGCCGATGGCTCCGAGGTAGATCGCGTCATATCCATTGTAATCGGGGAGGTTCGAATGATCCTGTAGCTTCCCCGTGTCGAGGTAGTACTGCGTACACCACGGGAATTCGACCTTTTCATATTTGAAGCCGTATCGCCCCGCAAGGGCGTCTACCACGCGAAACGCCGCGGTTGTGACTTCGGGACCGATGCCGTCGCCGGGAATGGATGCGATTTTGTACATAGCCGATTTCGAATTTGAGTTTTCGGATTTTGTTGCGATAGACGATTGTTTCACCCTAAAATCGTTACGCAACAGCAGGGAAAGATTTTTATGATCTCATACATTCTTGCGGAACCGAATTACGACTACGCGTCGGTGTATTTCTACGTGGCGTTCGCGGTGCTGTTCACGGGAGTATCGCTCGGCGCGTCCTTTCTCGTGCGACCTTCGAAGCCGACCGTCGAGAAGAACCTCACCTACGAATGCGGCGAAGACCCCGTCGGCGGCGCGTGGTTCCGGATGAACCTGCGCTTCTACGTGATTGCGCTGGTATTCGTGCTGTTCGACGTGGAGATGGTGTTCGTTTATCCGATCGCGAGTATGTTCCAGAGCGTGCGCGATATAGTCGTCGATGCGGAAGGCGGACTCACCGCTGGAATTTTTGTATTCTTCGAACTGTTCCTATTCGTGGGAATCCTTTTCCTCGCGCTGATTTACGCGTGGGTAAAAGGAGACCTCCACTGGGTCAGGCCGGATGTTCGCAAACTTCAAAATGAGGCTGCGACGGCGGGCCGTGAAAGTAAGTAGAATCATCCGCCGCGCGGATAAAACATAAAGGAACACAATGGGCGCTCTCGAAAAGTCACTTCCCGAAGGCGTGCTCTTCACGACCATCGACGACATCATCAACTTCTCGAAGGAGCACAGCATCTGGTATCTGCTCTTTGCGACCGCGTGCTGCGGAATCGAGTTGATGCAGACCGGGGCGCCCAGGTTCGACGTCGACCGCTTCGGGATGATCCCGCGCGCGACGCCTCGCCAGGCGGACCTGATGATCGTCGCGGGAACGATCACCCATAAAATGGCAGGCCGCGTGAAAAGGCTGTACGAGCAGATGCCGGAGCCGAAGTACGTCATTTCAATGGGAAGCTGCGCCAACTGCGGCGGTCCGTTCGCGAAACACGCGTACAGCGTCCTCCGCGGCATCGACAAGTACATTCCGGTGGACGTTTACATCCCCGGCTGCCCGCCGAGGCCGGAGGCGCTGATCCACGGCGTGCTGACCCTGCGCGAGAAGATGCGCAAGGAATCGACGATAGTGAAGCGCAAGCAGCCGGTGGAAGTCACGGTTTAACATTAAATTCGTGCCTGACACGAATTATTTGTACGATTCTATCGGCATTCAGAAAATATTACAGTAAATTCGTAGACGGCACGAATATAATGTATTATTCATCTTCGATCGGCGTGTACGCAATATGCCTTGCAACTGCGCCCACGGGGCCGTACTCGAGTTCGATACGTCTTTCGTCGCAGACTCCGCCTTCTTCGTCGCCTTTGTACTGAATCACCGCGGTGCCGCCGCCGGGGAAGGCCCGTTCGCTGAAAACGAGCTTCAGCTTGCGCGCGGCGCGGTCGATTGTCGCGAGTTGCTCTTCCTCCTCCTGCTCGACGTAAATGTGTCCGACGTCGATGGAGTCGTCCGTACCCGCGCGCTCCAGAATCTCGTCCCAGGTCCATGAAAGCGCCCGCGCGAGGTGCGTCGCGGGATCGTAGCAATCTTTGTGGACCTCGCGAAAATCGTCGCCTTCCTTCACCTTGCCTTCGCTCAGGTAGTAGTAGAGTCTTTTGCCCCAGTCGGTGCCGAATCTGTGGTCGATGCTGTAATCGTACCTTCGGCTTTCGATTTCGCCGTCGCGGACGATGCAGCGCGCTTGTACGACGCAGGTCTTGAACGCCGCGGTGCTGAGAATCACGTCCGTCACTTGCACGAGAATCGTGAACGAAAACGAAGTCAGTCCGCCGATATCGTCCTCCGGATGCAGGATCAGTCGGACGAGTCCCGCGGGTTTCAGTTCGATGTCCTGCCCGAAAATCCTTCCGAGAAGTTCGTAGTCGTGCTTGCCGAAGAAAAGTTCGAGATTGCCGGGGTACGGATCGATGACGGCTATTTCCTCCGGATCGCTAATCGTCCCGGAATTCTGCGCCGCGCCTTCGTCCGGAGTTAAAGGATTCTGCGGCGAACCCGCCGGCGGCGCCAGCGGCCGCAGCACGGGCATCGAATCCATTATCTCGCGGAGTCGTTCCAGGTCATCCGCTGAAAGCTCCGGACCGCGCGGGTTCACGGCCTCGGCGGAAACGTGCTCGTTCGAAGCATCGCTCCCGGTGGAATCGACCTCCGCCTCCAGCGTTCCGAGGAGCAGCGGATCGTCGTCCTCATCCCGCCTTCGCAGCTCTTCTTCCTCGAGTCTGTCGAGGTCTTCGCGGGACGCGTCGCCTCTGCCGGAGAAGTAGCACCAACTCAGGGTGAGCAGAAACATCACGCTGACGACGTGCCGAATCTTGATCTTCTTTTTCGGAGCCGGTTTTCCTGGAACGATAGTTATGTTGCTCGTCATCGCTTTTCAGGCAATATTTAGAAGGAAGAGAGTCAGCGATACAAGCGGGAGCGCAACTACGGACGCGACTGCCGCGATTTCGGGCTGTTTGTCCCTCGTGGACCAAAGCCCCGCGAGCGAGAATCCGACGACCTGCGCGAGAACGAAAAACGCGAACACGAGCAGCGTCAGCGCGCACCTTCCCGAAGACGGAGCGTTCCTCGTGCTCGCGACGAACAGCACTATCGCGGGCGAGATGAACGAAAACGCGCCGACGACTCCGCCTATGGTCCATGCGTCGCGAAGGAGCCAGCGCGAGATTCCGGAGCCGAACACGAATCCGGACGCGGCCGTGAGCGCGAATCCGATTGCAGCGCCGCCCGCGCCGAGTCCGAGGTACGCGACGAAGAACCAGTAGCCTAGCAGGACGAACTCGAATGGAACGAGGAGCAGCGAAAACTTGTAATCCTTCGCGGCGATCATAATGAACTCGGACAGCGGATTCAGCCATTCCGGGCGCGGGAAATTCTGATCGAGATAGACCTGCGTGGTGAGCAGCTCGTCGTCGATGTCCTCGTCGAATTCGTCTTCGTCGTCTTCGCCTGGCCTGACGCCAAGGATCTTCGACTTCGCGACCTCTTGCGGAGTAAGCTCCGCGCTGTCGCTGTTTTCATCGTCGTCGTCGTCGTGTTCGTCGTCATCCGTGACAGTCGCTTCGTACACGGAATCGTCGTCGAGTTCGTCGTCCTCGTCGAACTTCACCGACTTTGCGGCTTCCGAAATGTTCCGCGCGCCTTCGGAATCCTCGTCGAACTGCTTCGAGTCGTTCTTGACGTCCTTCTGGTACGTCGGCAGGTCTTTCGAAGGCGTGCGGGCCTCCTCGTCCTCGTCTTCGTAATCCTCGACCACGATCGCGGGCACGCTCGCGTCGAGATCGTCGTACGGATTGAACTTGGGCGGCGCGCCTTTCTTGTGCGAAATGACGTCCTCGACCTCGATTCCGTCGTCTTCGTCTCCGAACATGTTTTTTTCGCGGTACTTCTCGGGTTCGTCGACCGCGATGTCCTCCGCGTCGATTAGAAAACTCTGCCGCGCACTCATTCCACGTCGGATGAGTCTCTGGCGGGAAAGAAGCTGCCTGCGTTCGCGCTCGCCTATCAGGTTGTCTTCCCGTAGGAGTTCGGTCAGTCTGACGATGTCTCCCGACTCCTTGAAAATCTGTTTCTGCCGGACGAGGTATTGATCAAGGCGTTCCTTGGACGCGAGTCCGTTTTCGACGATCATCGGGATCAGCCGGAGGTCTTCGTCCCTCGCTTTGACCGCCTCTTCCATCCTTCGCAGTATCGCGAGTTTCTTCTTGTCGATCGCGCCAGTGGCAAGCAGGACTTCGCCGAGAGTTCGTTCGTCGCCCGGCGCGTCTGCGAGCGCGGTAAGACAACTGCTGAGCTGATCTTTCGTTATGAACCCCCTTCGAAGCGCGAGCGTCCCGAGCAGGTCTTTCGAACTCTTTTTACCCATTGCGAAATTCTAAGGCATTTGCCCGTAAGTACAAGCCCTTAGATTTTCGTCGGATTCGTTCCGAGAGAAGTAAATTTTGGCGACAATACTCGAATCGCCAAGAGCGAAAGATCGAGTCATACGTAAATGTTCAGAGAATTTTGTTGACGACCACAAACCGGATAGATTATTGTCTCAAGTACCTTCCTGATCTAAAAATCGACATTTGTGGCGTTAAGGTGGAGGATTTAATGCGTAACTGGCTTTCCGTTTGCGGTGGGGGGGGTACTATGCCTCGTTTTCCTCATCTCTTGCGATTCGTCGGATGCTGTTAGATTCGCGAACACGCAGAAAGCGCAACTCGCGGAAGAAAGCCAAGTCGTCGCCGAGGTGGAGGCGTCGCGAAGTCAGGCGTCCGAACTTCGCCATCGTGGGCGGGACGACG
>JANLHZ010000300.1 GCA_024653775.1 Planctomycetota bacterium
GGGTGAGGGCTCTTTGATTCATAAAAATCTTTGCAGGAAACGAAGAAAATGGAAGTTCGTAATGCAGAGGCTCGCGGAGAGATTACCTTCGAAACCGCCGGTGGATTCACTGGCGGTCGCCAACGAATTTAATTTTGATATTCTCCGCGAAACTCCGCGGTCTCCGCGCTGAGGATTTTAGTTTCCGTCTGCGATTTGATACGAACTTCCAATGAACACTGTCGGAAAAACTCCAGCGAAAGCTTGCCCGATTTAGGATTCTGTTCCGGATTTCCGATGTTCCGGTTATAATTGCAAACGACTATAATGAAACTATCTCAAGATGAGGTTTTCGTGTTTTCGTAGCCTTCGGACGAGACGTCCGAAGGCTTTTGCGGACGAGGACGTCCGCGGTCCCAGGTGCCTACGATAGTTTCGACGCGCAATTCAGTTTAAAGATGGACCCACTCAGACCCTTCAAGGACAAGTACTTAAGCGCCTGCGACGAGTTCGTGCAAAACGTCGTGAACAGCGACGGCGTGGACGTCAGTCACCATTTGCTCTGGGATCTGAACTCGAAAATCGAATCGAGCTACTTCCATCTGCTGATCGAAACCATCGCCTTTCGCACAGAGGAGCTTCTCAAATCCACAGCCGTCGACAAGAGCGTCGACTTCCGCAAACGGCTCGACGTCCGCGGCCTCAAGCAGAAATACAAGCTCAGGCTGACGGACGAAGAAAAGATTCTGGTAAACGGACTCTCGGTCGAGCACCTCCAGTATCCGAAGGTCTGGGTGCCGATGGTGATCGAAAGCCACGACGTGGAGCATTTCTGCAACGTGATCGTGTGGGACATTCTTCGCATTACCTCGATCGAAAAGGCGTACCGGAAAACCGTCCTCGCGGTTGAAACCTTCACCCAGTTCGAGGAGGGGATCGAAGAGAACTTCGATCAGCTCAAAATCGCGATCAACAATCTTGTGGCAGGAATGAAGTCCGCAGCGACCAGCTTCAAAAAAGTCGAGCAAACGGTCGATTCGCTCGAAGAGGCCGCGAAGGAACTTGTAAAGCAATTCAACGACGAGCACCACCGCGCGACGAGACTTTCCGCGGCGATCAAAGCAGGAAAACAGACCAAGACCGCGATTCTATCCCTCGCGAAGCTGAAATCGAAGCTCTCGGACGTGGCAGAGCGAGTCCAGAAACTCCGGTCCAGGAGGGACAGCATTTTCCGCAAGCTGCTTCCGGGATACATCGAGGCCACCGCGCTTTTCAGAAGCGTCGAAAAGCTCACGGGCAGCGTCGTCCAGACATACAAACAGATGGCGCTCGAAAGCAGGGAACACGGCTTTGCGGACATTTCGAACGTGCGCAAATTCGCGGAGCTGAAAAAGGAATACGACCTCATCTGCGAGACCTTCGACGAAAACGTCTCAACGCTTCGCAGGCTTCTTTCGAGACATCCGGAGTTCGAAAACAGCGGCCTGGCGAAAATGTGCACCGCGATCAAGAAAACCGGGCTTGTACTGCTTTCGAAGTTCGAGGCGTCGATCGAAGAGGGCTGGCAGCTTTCGAAAGAGGTCGGCAAGGTCGAGGAGGCGGAACAGATCCTTCAGTCCCAGGCGGTAGCGGGACTCTACCAGCAGGTCGCGGAACGGGTGAATTCGCTCCGGGATCAGCTTCCGTTCATGATGACCGGCAGCGTCGATCGAAAGCAGATCAACCGCCCGCACATGACGTGCTTCGTCGCGCCGAAGGAATACAGGAATTTCACCGTCCACGAATCGGGCAGAATTCAGCTCGCCTTCGAAAGGGTTCTCGACAACGACGTAACGCTTCTCTCCCATCCCCACGTAAAAGCTTCCGGAATCCCTGAACTCGTGGTCGTTCCGGTAAACGGAAACGGCGTGTTCCTGAAAGCTCTGAACACGCTGGTGCTGCCGATTTCGCCTTACAAGTCGAGTCAGGACGCGAACTATCATCAAACAGTGATGCGAAGCGTTACGAATCTCTTCGCGTTCTACAGGCTCGAAATCGACGCCGAGTCGAACAAGCAGATCCTTTCTAAGAAGTACGCGAACCTGAAAAAAATCGCGCTGTCCAACGTGACGACTTACTTCGTCGCCGACTACGCGAACGCTCACGGCGCGTTCACCGACGGCTTCAAAAAGAGCATCGGCGGCAGGGAGATAGAGTTCTTCCAGGATCAGGGTCTGATGCCGACGAGGGGGACGGTGCTGCATCCGTGGGGATACCTCGAAGGCTGGGATTCCAAACGTCTGAAGGTCGCGCTCGAAGAGGACGATCACCTCGGACTTTCAGACGTAGGCCTTGCGTTCTATCGCGGCGCGCTCGCGTCCGCAGTTGCAAAAAAGGAGAATTCGGACTATCATTCAAGGAAGGCGATCGAACACTTTTCATCGGTGCTCGAAGCCTCGAAAGCCGGCGGCATCGACAGGCTCGGAATCCTCGCCGCGTGGAACGCGGGCGCGCTGCGCCAGTCGAGAAGGGAACGGGAGGAAGCGAGAAAATTGTTCGAGATCGTGATAAACTCGCAGGAAGCGTCCGCGATGCTGAAGGATATGTCGAGGAAGAACATCGAAATGATTGCTGCCAAGGCGTCTTCATGAAAAACGTAAAAACAGTTCTGACGCTCGTTCTCGCGATCGCCTTCGCCGCGGCGGTTTCAGGCGGAACAGCGTTCGCGGAAGACGCGGCTCCCGAGACGCGGGACGAACGAATCGCGCACGTCAGGCGTCTTGTGGAGGAACTCGGGTCCGACCAGCTCCGGGTGCGCGAAGACGCGACGAAGGAACTTCTGAAACTCGCCAAGGACGCAAGCTACCTCGAAATCGTCGCAACGGAAGTCCTCGCGATCGAAACCGAAGGCGCGCCCATGGACCTCATCCAGCGAAGACAACTGATTCTTGCGACCAACATGCGCGCGTTCTCGCCTTACGTCCCGGAGCTTTCGAGACAGATGTTTCGAAACGATCTCGCAGTCTGCATCGAAGGCGATCTCTTCAAATGGAACATACCGGACGAAAGCGTCACAAGGTCGCTGCTTCGCGAGACCTACAACATTTATGACGTCAACTCTTCGAACGCACAGGTGATGGTGATTCTAAGAACCGCCCGGGAATTCTGGCCCGCGACGGGGGACGTGCTGAAGGAGTATCTTTCGAACCCGAACGTCATCGCGAGGAGGAACGCCGCGATGATACTGACCTTCGTCAATATGAAGGAAACCGCCGGATTTCTGCGCGTCGCGATGTCCGACCGCGATTCGAAAGTGCGCGCCATCGCGGTGCGGGGAATGGTTCAGAACGGCTATCTCCACGACATCGATAAAATCCTCGAACTCGGCGAGAACGACGGAAGCGAAGTCGTCAGATACGTTTCGACCTTCGCAGCCAGGTTCTTTCCGGACAAGCGAATAATGCCGTTCTTCCTTTCGAAGCTCGAAGACGAAAGCGCCGCGGTACGAATGATCGCAGCGGTTAACTTCGAAACGCTTTCACATGTGGGCGCCACGTTCAACACGTTCCTCCCCGAGGCGGAGCGGACCAAAACCATCGAGTTTTTGCGCTCGTGGTGGCGGGACTCCGAAGCCAGCTTCGAGATAAACCAGATCGTTAGACCGCGGGCGTACCAGTAAAAACCTATCCCAACGTGCCGGTCACTTTCAGAGTGCCGGCATGTGGCGATTTACTCCCCCTTCTCCCGGAAGGAGAAGTAAACCACGCGGACGGCGCTACCGGATACAAGAAAGGCGCTTTATCTGTCTTTCAACCTGCCCACTACTTTGAAACTATCGTAGGCACCGTGGACCGCGGACGTCATCGTCCGCAAAAGTCGTCAAACGTCTCGTTTGACGGCTCCGAATTATCGATGCCGCTTGCTTGAGATTGTTTCTACTTTGTCATCCGGTCCTTTCATCCCGTGTTATTCACCGTAGGAACTGAAATTTAATTTCCCGCTGCTGTAGTCATCATTCCAAATTATATCACTTTTCGACGCGGGGAATGCATGGAT
>JANLHZ010000085.1 GCA_024653775.1 Planctomycetota bacterium
TGAATGCGCGGTATGCGAACTGAAGGACAGTTGTCCCGTGCCGCTCGAACAGCCGGATTTCGGGTGAACGAAGCGAGCTGCCGCGAACGCGCCTGGCACGAGGAGATAACGCGCGAGCGGCGCAATTTCCCGGCGCCGTGGACCGACCTGAGAAATTTATTGTCTCGATTGACGTTTTGCTTTGTATATTGCCGCTCGCCTGTGGAAAAATGGCGCTTTCACCATCCATCGCAGTCAGGAGTATATTATGCAGCTCGGAGCGTTTTCGGTAAGCCTCGCAGTGAAGGATCTGCAGAAGTCGAAGGAGTTCTACGAAAAGCTCGGATTCACCGTGCGCGGCGGGGTTGAAGCCCAAGGCTGGCTGATCCTCATAAACGGTGGAGTGAACGTCGGGCTTTTTCAGGGGATGTTCGAAAAGAACATGCTCACGTTCAATCCTGGCTGGGACGACGCGCGCAATAAACTCGAAAGTTTCTCCGACGTCCGCGAAATCCAGAAACAGCTCAAAGACGCGGGCGGAGTAAATTTCGTTGTCGAGGCGGACTTGGCGACCTCCGGACCAGCGCATTTCATCGTCGTCGATCCCGACGGCAACCCGGTTATGCTCGACCAGCACGTATAAGGATGGCAGCCCGCGGCGTTAGCCGCAAAATATAGTAGGGATTTCAGAATGCGGAATGCAGAAGTTCAACCTGAAATCTGACTTCTGCACTCTGCATTTTCTCACCACTCACCACCAATTACTGAACCTTAAATGTCCGATTGCGAAACAAGCAGCGTCAGAAGCAAACTCATAAAAGACCGCGCGGAACTCGCGGAAGTGACGAAGAAGTTGCGCGCGGAAGGTAAGGAAGTTGTTTTCACCAACGGCACGTTCGACGTTCTGCACGTCGGGCACGTTCGTTGCCTCGAAGCCGCGCGGGGGCTTGGGGACGTGCTGATCGTCGGGCTGAATTCCGACGCGTCGGTCCGCGGGAACAAAGGCGAAGGCCGGCCGCTGATAACCGAACTCGAGCGGGCGGAAATCCTCGCGGGACTCTGGAGCGTCGATTACATCACGATTTTCAGCGAGAAGACGGTGGATTGTCTCCTCGAACTCGTGCAGCCCAGGATTTATGCCAAGGGCACGGACTACAATCTCGATAATCTCCCCGAACGAATGACGGTCGAACGACTCGGGATAAAACTTGCCCTGACCGGCGATCCGAAAACCCATTCCGCGACGGAACTGGTCGACGAGCTAAGGGAGCAGGGAACAGAGAGTAGGGAGTAGGGAGTAGGGAGTAGGGAGCAGGGAGTAGGGAGTAGGGAGCAGGGAGTAGGGAGCAGGGAGCAGGGAGTAGGGAGTAGGGAGCAGAAATAAATGGCAGATAAATCGAAAGACAAAGGAAAGAAAGCGGAAGCGGGGGAAAGCGCGCTCAGGCCCGATATTCTAAAATCGATCGAGGACGATCCGTTCGAGATTCAGCAGCGAAGGCTCGAAGAGATCGCGCAGCTTCTCGAAGGCACGGACCTGAACCTCGACGATTCGCTGATGCTCTACGAAGAAGCGGTGCGGAGGGTGCGCAAATGCCAGGACGTCCTCGGCGGCGCGGAACTTCGCATCGAATGGCTGAACAAGAACCTCGCGGCGCCGGAAGAGTGAGCCAAGTTCAGAATTAAGATCGCATGATTCAAATCTATCATTTTCTTCGTGCCGTCTACGAATTTTTTGTATGATTACACCGGCGGCAGAAAATAGTAAATGTTCGGTGAACCACATTCCCTGAATTACAAAACCGGCGTCCTCGCAGTTCTTCAGCGCCGAGACGCGGAGAGCGCGGAGATTCGCAGAGA
>JANLHZ010000302.1 GCA_024653775.1 Planctomycetota bacterium
AGTCGTCAAGTTGCCGTCGAGTTTCTCCGGCGACGCGATGACTTCGGGTCCACCGAGGGCGCCCTCGATCCTTTCTCGCAACATGCGGGAAGGAAATAAGGCTGAGAACGAAAGGGCCGGATGACAAAGTAGGGACTGTGTAATTTTAGATTTTTGATTTTAGATTTCGGATTGAACTTCTGCATTCTGACTTCAGCATTTTCTCACCACTCGCCTTTTCGCTCTGAATTACTTCTCGGACGGCCAGGAAAGTGCCGGGGACGTTCCGATCCGACGTGGATCACCGAACGTTCACCTTTTGCGGACATAGACGACCGCGGTCCCAGGTGCCTACGATAGTTTTGACCTACTATTCCGCATTACATTAGGAGGCGCGTCATAAACGCCGGCGGAGATGTATGGCATAGCGAGGTCCTGCCCGTGTCGCGGTTTTTCATTAGACCTTCCCGAGTTTGAACGCCGATGGAGACAGATTTTTTGTATCGGTTCGGCGAAACACGTCGCCGGGATTTATTTCCTTGTCTTCCGGGCTGTCTTGCGCGCATTGGCCTGATCTGCTACAAAACGATCCGGGGCGTGAGCTGACACTTTATTGTCGTCGCGCGGGTTACACTCTCAAACGACGGAAGGGACGGTTCGTGAAGATCAACGTAATTGGCGGCGGCCCTGGAGGGCTTTACTTTGCGATCCAGATGAAGCTGCGCAGTCCAGCGCACGACATCACGGTCTACGAGCGCAACGCAAAGGGCAGCACCTTCGGCTGGGGCGTCGTATTCTCGGACGAAACCATCGACAACTTCCTCGGCGCCGACGCGGTGAGCTCGAAGTCCATCAAGGACGCGCTGTTCCACTGGGACGACATCGACGTCCATTTTAACGATACGTTCGTCCGCACGTCCGGCCACGGCTTTTCCGGGATCAGCCGGCAGGAGCTGCTCGACATTCTCGACGCGCGCGCAACCGAGCTCGGCGTGAAAATCGTGTACGAATCCTTTGTTGAGGATATCGCGAAGCTGCGCGACGCCGACCTCGTGATCTGTGCCGACGGAATCTTCAGCCGGACGCGGGACCAGCTCGCGGACAAATTCCAGCCTGACATCGAATGGCGGACGTGCAAGTACATCTGGCTCGGGACTTCGCGGCTGTTTGGCGCGTTCACGTTCTTTTTCAAGGAAACCGAGCACGGGTGGTTCACGGCGCACTGCTACCGCTTCAGCGACACGATGAGCACGTTCATCGTCGAGACGCCGGAAACGGTATGGAAGGCGCATGGCATCGACAGGATGGAGAAGGAGGAGGGTATCGCGTTCTGCGAGAAACTGTTCGCGGAATATCTCGAAGGCCATCCGCTGATCACGAACGCGGACCATCTCCGCGGCAGCGCGGTGTGGATCAATTTCCCGCGCATCAATTGCGAGCGCTGGCACTACGAAAACGTCGTTCTCCTCGGAGACAGCGCCGCGAGCGCGCACTTCTCGATAGGAAGCGGAACCAAGCTCGCGATGGAAAGCGCCATCTCGCTCGCGACGCTTCTGCACGAGGAGCAAGACCGCGAGAAGGCGCTCGATCGCTACCAGGAGGAGCGCCGCACCGAGGTTCTAAGGCTCCAGAGCGCCGCGAAGAACAGCACCGAGTGGTTCGAAAACGTCCGGCTGAAGATGCGCCTGCCGCCGGAGCAGTTCGTGTACAGTCTGCTTACGCGGAGCCAGCGCGTCAGCCACGAGAACCTGCGGGTGCGCGACCAGAGGTATCTCGAAGGACTCGAAGAGTGGTTCGCTACTCAGGGAGCAGGGAGAAGGAAGCAGGAGGCGGAGGCCTTCGAAAAGATTCTGGGCGGAGGCGAGGAGAAATCTATTCCCTACTCCCTGTCCCCTTTTCCCTGCGCGAAGCCGCCGCCGATGTTCACTCCGTTCAAGCTCCGCGGCATGGAGCTCGTGAACCGCGTTGTCGTTTCGCCTATGGATATGTATTCCGCTGTGGACGGCGTGCCGGGGGATTTCCATCTGGTACACCTCGGCGCACGCGCGCTCGGCGGCGCGGGACTCGTGTTCACGGAAATGACCTGCATCTCGCGCGAGGGAAGGATCACCCCAGGCTGCGCGGGAATCTGGAATAACGAGCAGGCCTCCTCGTGGAAACGGATCGTGGATTTCATCCATCAGAACTCGCCGGCGAAGGTCGCGCTGCAGCTCGGGCACAGTGGGCGCAAGGGTTCGACGAGGCTTGCGTGGGACGGGATGGACGAACCGCTGGACAGTGGCAACTGGGAGCTTATCGCGCCGTCCGCGATTGCGTACACGAACGAAAATCAGGTTCCGCGGGAAATGACGCGCGAGGATATGGATAAAGTTCTCGCGGATTTCGTCAACTGCACGAAGCGCGGCGCGGACGCCGGATTCGACCTGCTAGAACTCCACTGCGCGCACGGCTACCTTCTCTCGACGTTCCTTTCGCCTCTGACGAACGTTCGCGCCGACGAGTACGGCGGCTCCCTCGAAAACCGCCTGCGATTCCCGCTCGATGTGTTTGAAGCCATGCGCGCGGCGTGGCCTTCGGATAGGCCCATGTCGGTGCGCATCTCCGCAACCGATTGGGTAGAAGGCGGAAACACGGTCGAGGAGGCGGTGCAGATCGCGAAAGCGTTCGCGGGTCGCGGACTCGACATCATCGACGTCAGCGCCGGGCAGGTCCACGCGGAGCAGCAGCCCGTCTATGGCAGGATGTTCCAGACGCCGTTTTCGGATCGAATCCGCGCGGAGACGGGCATGCCCACGATGGCGGTCGGAAACATTTACGAGGTCGACCACGTGAACTCGATCATAATGGCGGGGCGCGCGGACCTCTGCCTGCTTGCGCGTCCGCACCTTTCCGACCCGCACTGGACCCTCCGCGCCGCGGCGCAGCTTGGTTACGCGGACCAGTGGTGGCCTAAGCAGTACGACGCCGGCAAGAGCCAGCTCTACAGGAATCTCGAACGCGCGAAAGCGATGGAGCAGGAGGATGTATAAAACTCCCTCTCCCATCGGGAGAGGGCTGGGGTGAGGGAAAAATGAATTCTTCTGTTGATTTCACAAGTGCCATGAAAACGACCCATGAATATCGCGGATACGTGTTTACGGTCGAGTACGAGGCGAAGGACCCGTCGTACGTCGTCGATTTCCAGGACATTCCAGAAATCGTCACGAGTGGGAACTCGCTCGGCGAAGCGTTCGAGAACGCCTGCGAGGCGCTTGACCTCCACCTCGAGAGCCTCCAGAAACTTGGAAAAAAACTTCCGAAGGCAAAGCATAGGCTCGTCGTCGAAGTCGTGGGGAAGTAAAATTTGAACGACCGCGCACCAGGGCGATGGAGCAGGAGGATTTCTAAGTTTCCGGCGTCTCCTTGTTTTTGAGGACGTCGCGGGTAAAATATGCAGGTGCGGAGCAGCGAATTAAAAAACCAGCACGCGATCGTCACCGGCGGAGGTCGCGGCATAGGCGGCGCGGTTGCGGAAGCGTTCGCGTCGGCGGGCGCGAAGCTGACGCTCATAGGACGAAGCGAATCTACGCTCATCGCGAAGAAGGCGCAGCTCGAAAAGGACTTCGGCGCGGAAGTGTTCGCTACGAGCGCGGACGTGTCGGACGAGGCGCAGGTTCAGATTGCCTTTGAAGCGTCCTTTGCAGAGCTTGGCACTCCGTCGATACTCGTCGCGAATGCTGGGATGGTCGAAACGGCGCCATTCGCGAAGTCGACGACAGAAATGTTCGATCGCATTATCGCGGTGAACCTCCGCGGCGCATTTCTTTCCGCGCGCGCGGTGGTCGAGCGGATGATCGACGCGAACTACGGGCGGATCGTCTTCATCGCGAGCACCGCGGCTCTCACCGGCTATCCGTATGTCAGTCTGTACTGCGCGTCCAAGCACGCCGTCGTCGGGCTTGCGAAGTCTCTCGCGCTCGAAACCGCGCGCACAGGAGTGACTGTGAACTGCGTCTGCCCTGGCTACACCGAGACCGACCTCCTCACGAATTCGGCAGCCGTCGCGGCGAAGGCGTCCGGGAAGAGCGAGGACGAGGTGCGCAAAATGTTCCTCATGAACGTCCCGCAGCAGAGGTTCATACAGCCGGAGGAAGTCGCGAGCGCGGTTTTGTGGCTCTGCGATCCGGCGCAGAAATCGATCACCGGGCAGACGATCCCCGTCTCCGCCGGGGAACTTTTTTAGTCACGGAGAACACGGAATTCAGAGATAACGGGACTTTAGGCGTCTCGCCTGAAGATTTGGAAAAATGCGCAGACGGGACGTCTTCGCTCCCATTAAAAATCTGTGTGAATCTGCAAGCATCCGTGGATGAAAACTCTTCGGTGATTCTCTGTGGACTCTGCGTTCTCTGTGGTTATCATTTTTGCCGAAGGAGATTGAAATGAATTTAGCGGAATACAAGGCCGAACATTTTCTGTGGACGGTGGAGGATCGCGTCGCGCGACTGACGCTGAATCGTCCGGAGAAGAAGAATCCGCTGACGTTCGAAAGCTACGCGGAAATGCGCGATCTGTTCTTCGCGCTTGAACATGGCGACAGCGTGCGCACGATCGTGATCGCGGGCGAAGGCGAGAACTTCTGCTCGGGAGGCGACGTCAACGAAATCATCGGTCCGCTCGTTCGGATGACTTCGAGCGAGCGCCTCATTTTCACGCGGATGACCGGCGACCTCATCAAAGGCATCCGGAGCTGCCCGCAGACCGTCATCGCGGCGATCGACGGCGTATGCGTTGGCGCGGGGGCGGTGATCGCGCTCGCATCCGACATGCGCATCGGCACCGAACGCAGCAGCGTCGCGTTCCTTTTCCCGAAGGTCGGACTCGCGGGGTGCGATATGGGAAGCTGCGCGATGCTCCCGCGCGTCATCGGCCACGGCCGCGCGGCAGAGCTACTATTCACCGCGCGTTCGATGAAAGGACAGGAGGCGCTCGATTGGGGGTTCTATTCGCGGCTCGTAGAGCCTGATGCGCTCATGATGACCGCGCACGAGCTTGCGACGAAGATCGCGACTGGTCCGATGTTCGCGCACAGGATGACGAAGAAGATGCTCAATCAGGAGTGGAACATGGGGCTGTTCGAAGCTCTCGAGGCGGAGGCGCAGGCCCAGGCGATCTGCATGAACACGAATGATTTCGAACGCGCGTACAATGCGTTCGTCAAAAAGGAAAAGCCGGAGTTCAAAGGGGACTGACTTCAGATTTCAGATTTTAGATTTCAGATTTTTGATTTACTCGATCACTAACACCCGCCCCCACTGACAATGGACATTTCACACACAAGCTGGCCGTTTTTCGAGGAGTCGCATCGCGAGTTCGCTGCGAAGTTTTCTAAGTGGTGCGGAGCGGCCTTTGGACCGCGGACTCGTGGCACGGACGTCTCGTCCGTGGAAAAACACGAGCACGATGCCCGCGCCACGGACGAATACCAGCGTTCGCGAAAGATCGTGAAAGCGCTCGGCGAGGCGGGCTGGCTGCGAAACTGCGTGATCGCTCCTCATGGCGGATCGCGCGAAAAGCTCGACGTGCGGACGCTGTGCCTGTCCCGCGAAACGCTTGCGTTCTGCGATGGCCTCGCGGATTTCGCCTTTGCGATGCAGGGGCTAGGCGCGGGTCCCGTGTCGATTTTCGGGACGGAAGCGCAGCGCGCGAAGTACCTGCCGCGAGTCGCGTCGGGCGAGTGGGTCGCGGCATTCGCGCTCTCGGAGGAAGCCGCGGGGTCGGATCCCTCGGCGATGGCTGTGAGCGCCGCGAAGGACGGTAGCGATTACGTCCTCAGCGGCGAGAAAATGTGGATTTCGAACGCCGGGATAGCGGATTTCTACAGCGTCTTCGCGCGAACGGGAGAAGGTCCGGGGACGAAGGGCATCAGCGCGTTCGTGGTGGGCGCGGACGCGAATGGTTTGACGGTGCCGGAAAGGATCGAGGTGATCTCGCCGCATCCGCTCGGGAAGGTGAGGTTCGATGGCGTGCGGGTTTCCGCGGAGGCGCTCGTCGGAAAGCCCGGCGAGGGGTTCAAGGTTGCGATGGGGACGCTCGACGTCTTCCGCTCGACCGTCGCCGCGGCGGCGCTCGGATTCGCGCGTCGGGCGCTGCACGAATCCATCGCGCACGCGAATTCGCGCGAGGTCTTCGGGCAGAAGCTCTGTGAGTTCCAGATGACGCAGGACAAGATCGCGGACATGGCGACGGAGGTCGACGCGAGCGCGCTTCTTGTTTACCGTAGCGCGTGGCTGAAGGATTCGGGCGCGGATCGCATCACGCGGGAATCGTCTATGGCGAAGTACTACGCCACCGAGGCGGCGCAGCGAGTCATCGACAAGGCGGTGCAGCTCTTTGGCGGACGCGGCGTCGTCAGCGGCGAGGTCGTCGAACGGCTCTACCGCGACATCCGCCCGCTGCGCATCTACGAAGGCACGAGTGAGATTCAGAAGGTCGTCATTGCGCGGCAGACGCTTAGGTAGGGAGTAGGGAGTAGGAGGTTTCGAAATGAAGTTCTTGAATCCGGAAGAATGGAAATCCCCGAAGGGGTATTCGAACGGCGTAGTTGCCGAAGGTACGCTTGTTTTCGTCGCAGGGCAGGTCGGGTGGGACGGAAGCGAAAAGATGGTCTCGGAGAACTTCGCCGCGCAGGCGAAGCAGGCGCTTTCGAACATAGTTCGAGTGCTCGCGGAGGCGGGCGCGAATCCGGGGCACATCGTGCGGATGACGTGGTACGTTACCAGCAAGGACGAGTACGTCCGCGAAAGCAAGGAACTCGGCGCCGCGTACAAGGAGATCATCGGGAAGCACTACCCTGCGATGACGCTAGTGCAGGTCGCAGCGCTGCTCGAAGAAGGCGCGAAGGTCGAAATCGAAGCGACCGCGGTGATTCCTGCGAATTGATCAGTCCCGACTTAGAAACCATCGTGGGCTCTGAAAATACAAACGTCCCGTCTGCGCAAAAGCCTTCGGACGTCTCGTCGGAAGGCTCCTAAAAAACGAAAACCTCATCTTGAGATAGTTTCTTGGGTGGCGTTTAGGGTGGCGTGCTAGAGTATGGCCGTCGAATGCGAAACGCCACTAAGACGAAATCTTAGCGGCGCTTTGGTTTATAGCTACCCGCGGAAGGACTTGAACCTTCGACCCGCGGATTAAGAATCCGCTGCTCTACCAGCTGAGCTACGCGGGCAAAAAACTTAGATTTTCACTAAATTGCTGCGCCGAAAATGTTCGGAGACTTCCGTCAATCGTTCTGTTTCGCCGCAAGGAAACAACTTTTACTATCGCGGTTATCGATTTCAAAGTCAGAAATAAAAAAGTCAGCGATCTCATATCTTCTATTCCCGCTCCGCCACTGAATGAGATCAACTGGTCGGGAATCCGTTCAACGATCTCTTACCGGCTCGAGCTTCTGAAGTTCAATGTCCGCCCATGCGCTCCATTCCGGTTCTCCCGGAAGGTCTTTGATCCGGGTAAGCCACTGCCTGGCGCTCGTGTACTCGCCTTGGTACATCAGCGATCTCGCGATCTGAACCATCGGCCGAGGGTCGGTCGGTCTTCGCTGGTGCGCGCGATGGAACGACGTCTGCGCCAGTGATTCCTCGCCGTGGGCGCGATACGCAAGCCCGAGGTTGTAGTAGTACTCGGGATTGTCCGCGTCGGTTTCGATCGCGCGGAGGAAGTAATCGATCGAACTTTCGAACCTGCCGCGCTGGTAAAGAACGACGCCGAGGTTGTTCAGCGCCTCCGAGAACGACGGCCAGAGCTGAATCGCCTGACGGAGATCCCATTCCGCGCGCTCGAGATCCCCAGTCTGGATGAACACAGTCGCGCTGCGGTAGTGTCTGCGAGCGGTTTCCCTGGCGTTTTCGATCTGATCCGATTCGTAGTTCCGGACGCGGACGAGTTCCGCGCGATCGACGATGCTGAACTCTCTAGACATGTCCGTCGATACGTTTCCTACTTCGTCCCTGCAAGTCACTCTGACCCGTACCTGCGACATCGCGTTGTCCGGAAGCTGCCACACGAAAGTTCCACTGCTCGGCTGCGAACTCGCGAGCTGAATCCAGTTGCTTTCCATAAGCGATTGATCTTCGCCGATGCCGCCGACGGAGTATTCGACGGTCACGGGGCCTTCGTCGAGATTTGCGTCGGACGCCCACCATTCGACGTAGAGCCTCTGCCCTGCAATGAACTGTTCGTCTCCCCTCGGGGATCGCAGCGAAACGTACGGAGCGTGCCCGTCGATTTCGACCCAGATGCCCGACTTGATCGAGCTGCTGGACGAGGGTTTCGCGGTGGACGATGTGCCGTCCGAAAGCACTCCCACTATGTGGAATCCGACGTATTCTTTGCCGCTCTCCTTGAGCTGCATATGGCTTGCTTCGATGGTCACGACCACCGGATACTCTTTCTCCGGGCCTCCGTCCTCGAGGTCGCGTATGTCGTTGTCGAGGCCGTAGAGGTACCAGGTTTCGTCGTCGAACGTGTAGTAGATCTCGATGAATTCGATGGGTTTTCCGGTCGTGTTCACGACGTGATAATAAAGCGGAATGTTTCTGCGGAAAACGAGCATGTTGGGCCTGTTCGCGAATTCGACCCTGAAACCTTCGATGTTGCGGTTGCCCTGGGACGGAACCTGCATCGCGATACCTCCGATGTGCAGCGGACCCGAAGTCGCGGTTCCGATGTTACCGAACATGTCGACGCTCTGGAGCCTGATACGGAAGTCCGGATATACCCCTTGCGGCGGAGTGTATTCCATGCTTCCGTTCGGAGTTAGCCCGGTCCGGACGACCTCATAATTCCTTCCGCCGTCGCGGCTGACTTCGATCGTCACGGGAGCTTCAACGATCCACTCGTCGCTCGATTCCCATTCGACGAGCATCTTTCCGTGTCCGACCGGATCGACGATACTTCGCGGACTGTGCAGCGTAACCTGCGGCGCGGTCCAGTCGAAGTAATATATCTTGTCCGGCGGCGTGCCTTTTTCAGGATCGCTTCTGCTCGGCCTGAGGTCTCCTTCGACCGAGGAGCGTTCTAGCGCCTGAAAAATGAAGCCGTAGCAGTCGCCTTTGCCGCTTCCGGCGACCTGCGGAGCGTCCCATCTTATGGTCTGTCCGGGATTGTATTCACCGGCGATGCTCCAGTTCATTCCCTTGCCACCGCTGTCTACCCAGAGCCTGATTTTGCGCACTTCACCCACCGGATTCTCGATAATCGGCTGCTCGAATACGATCCATGGTTCATTTCGCATCCCGGCGCCGAGAATGGTCGACATCGCGGTAGGCTGGTTGATTCTCGAAACCATTTCTCTGGAGCCGCGGGAACTTTCGTCCGTCATCGCGGAAGTTTCGTTCTCTCCCATCCCTTCCATCGACTCCTCGTCCGATGCGCCGACCATTCCTGCGTCGATCGTCGGCTCCGACGTGCAACTCAGAATTGAAGTGACTGCGAAAATGATGAGAATCGCCGCTATACTCTTTGTTCTTTGCATGTTTCGTCTTTTCCGAAAAAGCGATTTTCGACTCACCGGCTCCGCGAAGCGAGGTCCGGAGGTCCGTCAGTTAAGTGTAAATTAGCGAGTAATTTGCTTTCGCCGCAAATCCGGAATGCAATTGGTTTGCCAAGTCCGCGCAATGATCCTCGGAAATTAGGGAGGACCCATTTATTTTGTAATATTTATAAGGACTTGAGCATAACTGTATCGGTTCGGTTAACCACGTGGCACGGACGTCTCGTCCGTGTTTTCACGGTCAGGATGACCGTGCCACGCAAAGGAAACGCCTGGAACGTTCCA
>JANLHZ010000303.1 GCA_024653775.1 Planctomycetota bacterium
AGTCGTCAAGTTGCCGTCGAGTTTCTCCGGCGACGCGATGACTTCGGGTCCACCGAGGGCGCCCTCGATCCTTTCTCGCAACATGCGGGAAGGAAATAAAGGCTGAGAACGAAAGGACCGGATGACAAAATAGACGGCAGGCTGAAAGAACGATAAATCGCCTTTCTTGTATCCGTCAGTGCCGTCAACGCGAGCGTGTCATAAACGCTGGCGGAGATGTGTCGTATGATGAGACGTCATTCCTTGAACAGCATGCGCATCGTGGCATCGCGGCTCAGATGGTATCCGGCGGCTATCGAGCCCGAATCCGCCTGGGTCAGACCCTGCTGCATCGAAGATAGCGCGTCCCCGATTTCGTCGCTCGTCAGGAACAGCTCCTCGAACTTCTTCTGCGCATTCTCGATGTTCTGGTGGCTGATCGCGATTTCATCTTCGGTGCGTTCGCGGTAGCAGCGGATTTCGAGCCTAGAACGCTGGAGCACGAGAAGCGCCTCGGTTTCCTCGCCCGCGGATGGATCCGAGGCGAGCGCCGAGAGTTTGCCGAGAAACTGGAATTCGTTCACTTTGATGATTTCGTCGCGAATTCCGCCGCCGAGAACGCCTGCGAGGCTTTCGAGTTTCGCGATGAGATTCCGCGGCAGTCCGGTGGGAAACAGCTCCGAGACCTTTCCGGGCCGGTTAACGACGATCGCCATTTCTTCGTGGGCATCCTCGAAAAACGTCTCGAGCTGCGCGCCGATGTTGGCGCTTCGTTGAAGAAAGCCGAGCATTTCAAGCTCGCGGGCGAGAAATTCGAAAATCGCCGGGATGGTCGCGCGATCGGAAAGATCCATCAGCCTGGTAAGCTCCTCGCCGCGCTCTTCGGATGTGGACGCAGTGACGTTCTGACGCGGAGTCTTTCTGCGGGCAGAGCGCTGCTGGTAACTCTGACGCTGTCCGAGATAATTTATAGGTTGGAGATTATCGACCATTACATACTTCTCCGTATTTCTATTTGTCGGCTCAAGGACATAAGAAATTCAGTATAAATCTCTGAGGCTTAGTCCCACGGTGACTTATAGCATCAACAATGTGAACGGTATATCCGCACTTGATAGATCGTAATTAAACGCTGCTAATTTTAAGCTTATGTCTTTCCATGAACACATCGAACCCGTGTTTGCGCCAGAACTTCTTCCCGGCGTCGTTTCCTGCGAACACGTTCAGCATTATCATTTTCGCGCCGTGGCGGACCGAATGCTCCTTCGCGGCAGCGAAGAGGCGATCCCCGACCCCCCTGCGGCGGAATTCCGGGGATACGAACAGATCGACGATCGTCGCACGGGGGTTGTCTTCCCACGTCGGGTCGGTTGCGAGGAGCGCCGCGAGGAATCCGATCATCCGGTTTTCAGTCCTGGCGACGAACAAAGTGTAAAGATCGTTCTCGATGCTGCCGCGGACGATTCGTTCGTAGTAGGTTCGCCACTGCGGTCGCAACTTGAAATCCGGATCGAAAACGAGCTGCTCTTCGTAGTTCGCGTCTGCGAGTTCGAGCAGGGACGGGACGTCGGCTTCGGTCAGAATTGCAATTTCGAAATCTGGCATTGAAAATAGTCGTCGTTAGTCAGAAATCAGATATTAAGAATTGTCTGTCCCCTGAATTTACTGTTTCGTGTAAGAGAACAGATCGTGTACGGCGCCCTCAGCCTGCGCCGACATAGTTCGGCGTTCGAACCTTACAGCGCCATCGTACATAGCTTTGTGGAGGTCTGCGATGCTCCTCGTGCCGATGTCCTGAAGACCCTGTTTCAGACCCATAATGAGGTATGGCACGAGGTCTTCGAGGGAGCCGCGGTCGACAACGGTGCCGGAGACGCCCTGCGGGACGCGAACCTTAGCGGCTTCGCTGAGGTAGCGCTTCGAGCCGCCTGCCTGAAGAGCTTCGAGGCTTGCCATTCCTCGGTATTTCTTCACGCGGACGCCGTCCTTGTAGAAATACTCGCCCGGCGCCTCGGTCGTGCCCGCGAACATAGACCCCATCATCACCGCGCTCGCGCCGAGGCCTAGCGCTTTAGTGAGGTGGCCGACGCTAGAAATTCCGCCGTCCGCGATAACCGGAATGCCGCGACTGCGCGCGGCTTTCGCGACGGAATACACCGCTGTGCCCTGCCCGCGTCCGACCGCCATCGTCTCCTGCGTGGTGCAGATCGACCCCGGCCCCATACCGATGCGAAGCGAATCCGCGCCCGCGTCGATCAGTCCGAGCGCCTGCTCGCTTGTGACGACGTTCCCCGCGATGACCTGAAGGTGTTTCCACGCGGGGTTCGACTTGATTTCTCTGATGAATTCCTCCTGGAACGACGTGTATCCCTGCGCGGCGTCGATCACGACGACGTCTATTCCGGCGTTAACGAGCGCTCCGAGACGTTCGCGGTCGGACGGGTGCGTGCTCACTGCGGCGCAGGCGCAGAGGTTTTTCTGGGCGTCCTTCGTCGCGAGAGGATACGCGCGCGCCTTGATGAGGTCCGTCCGGCAGACGAGCGCGACGAGAGTTCCGTCCTTACGCACCACGGGCAGTTTTCCGAGCTTGTGTTTGCGGATGATCTCGTTCGCGTCTTCGAGCGAGACGCCTTCGTTCACGGTGACGAGTCTTTCGAGCGGCGTCATCACCTTCGTCAGAGGCAGGTTGTCGTTGTCTTCGAAATCGACGTCGCGGTTGGTGACGATCCCCGCGAGTTTTCCGTGGGAGCTGCCGTCTTCGGTTATCGGAATGCCGCTGAAGCCGTGGGTCCGCTTGATTCGCTTGATGTCCCGAATCGCGGCTGTTACGGGCAGCGTCACCGGATCGCTGATGAAACCGTTCTTGTAACGCTTGACCTTGCGGACGATCTCTTCCTGCTCCGAAATCGTGTTGTTGTAATGAACGACTCCGAGTCCGCCGTGAAGCGCGAGATAGATCGCCATCTTCTCCTCGGTTACGGTGTCCATCGGGCTCGACAATATCGGAGTCCTGAGTTTCAGTTCCCGCGTGACGTTCACGGTCAGATCGACCTCGTCCGCGCCAAAGTCGATGTAGCCCGGCAGGATGATGAAGTCGCCATACGTGACGCTTTCGCCTTTTGCGAATAGCTCCGCCGCACTGAAGCCGTCCATTTCGGGAATGGTGAAACTGGGATCAGGGGAAAGTTCATTCTTTTTCGTCATAGCTTAAAATGCCCTGGCCGGGAGCAAGGACGCTGAAACGTCTACTTTACGCCAATTTGAAGCGCCCCAAAAATAATCCTCTATTTTATATCTCTAATCCCGCATGTCGAATCGTGATTTACGAATTTATTGGCGATTACAGCGGAGACGGTCAAAAGGACGAAAGATCTAAACAAAACCGGAAGTTTTTATTTGCATTCTACGCCAAATTTTTGTATGAAAAAAATACCTTGGTTCGTTCGAAATAGACCGCCGGAGACTTCGATGGCTGACACACACACACACACACTTCATTAAGTAAGAAAAGTTTCCGCCAACCAAGTCTCCTTCTATCGCTTATAATTTTGTTGCTGCCGCCGCTTGCGCTGAAAGCGGACGAAGAGCAAACAGTAGACCTGACCGGACTATGGTCGATTTCGATGACTCTCGAAAATGTAACCGCGACTTATGACATCGCAAATGCCTACGCCATCGCCCAGCAGGGAGATTTTGTCGTGACGGCGGAGCAGATCGGAAGCGCGCTCGTTTTCAGCGTCCCCGACCCGACAGTTACGGTGACGGGAACCGTGGAAGGCGACACCGTCACGCTCCATCTCACGCAGGAACTTCCCGAGGAGGCGCAGGCGGATACCTTCGTCGCGGACATCGTATTCCAGACGGACATTCCATTCTGCAACGAAACCTTCGGCTATTACGAGCTTGAGGGCACGTACAGCGGTAGCGGGTATATAATGTTTAAGCCGGAAAATCTCGAATACAAGATTCCGGATTTCTGCACGTGGTCGGGAATTTTCGAGGCGTTTGTCGTCGCGACTGACGATCCGCCCGAGCCGGGGAGCGTGGCGCACATAATCGCGGACGGGTCGGTGCAGACGCTGCTCAACGTCGATGCGTTCACGGAGAATTTGAACTTGATTGAAACTCAAGTTCTTACCGACATCCTATATGCCCCTACAAGACAAGATGCGCGGCAAGCGGTTAATGACGGAATCAGAACTATAAACGACTTGAAAAGGTCCACGCTAAGCGAACTCAGGGATATTTTCAGGGAAACCCGGTCTTTGGCCGCGCAAGAAGATCGCAGATTCCGGAGGAACGAGAGCGATATCTGGGAATGCTATCTTAACAACACTGCCGAAAGCAGAAAAACGGTTGCGTGGAAAATTGCCGATACGCAGGCGTTGTTCCGCTCACAGTTTCGGTCACCAGTGGTCTATTTTTTACCCGATGAATTTGAAGAGGATGCAACCTGGGCTGGAGAGGAAATTACCCTAACTTCTGGAGTATCGGTTCAATATGGAATTCACTCTGTTGCTACACCTCCAGGTCAGACGGACTATGGAAGAGAAAGTTTTTTGATTATCGCAGGTGAGTCACAAGGTTGCTCGGCCGAAGATCTGGACTGGGTTCAGTTTATCGCTTACGATTGGGCATTCGTGAATATTGACGATGACTTTAACGTCGTAGTTGTTCCCCCGAATAGCCCTAACCCGAACGACCAAGACGAAGTGGACCGGTTTGAAGAGGCGCATCAAACAGTGAACCCGCGTTATTCACGATAGGCGGAAATAAAAATACCCAAGGCGCGAACTTTGCAACGGAGGAGGTATCTACGCCCCTTTCCGGAATTGCAAGGAG
>JANLHZ010000311.1 GCA_024653775.1 Planctomycetota bacterium
CAGACGAGGACGTCCACACTCCCAGGTTTGTAGTGTGCCCGTGAGGGCATATAAACGCCTGACGGCGCCACTACGAACTCGAAATGCCCGGCACATGAAAATTACTCGTGAGTGGCGGTGAAGGCAGACGAGGACGTCCACACTCCCAGAATGCGCGGATAGTTCGATTCAGGTTCGGCTCGTTCGGGTAAGGAATCAGAAACGAAATTCATCTGCGCGCGATTTTGTACACCTTATTACTTTGAGGTTCCTTAATTTCGCGTTCTGTCAGTCGCTGGAGCCGCCGGCGGAACCTTCGGAGCTGTCTCCCCCACCGTGTCCTCCACAGCAGCTTCCGCCGGAGTCGCCCAAAGCCTCAAGCGGCTGACTTTTATCCTTCATCAGTTTGTAGATCAGCAGAGAGATCAGGATTCCGGGCAGACTTCCCACTCCCTGGACCGCCACGATCTCGAGATTCCAGATCGTCTCTCGTCCTTCCGCGTACCAGGTCAGCAGATACAATCCGCCCGGACCGGCGATGAGACCTCCGAGGATGCCCGCGAGTGCGGGCCTGCTGCAGATCAGATACCCGCCGATGACTCCTCCAAGCGCCGCGATAGCCATTGCCGCTTCGAATGTGAATGCGATTCCGAAACCGAATCCAGAAAGTTCAAGCCCCGGCACCCCGCAGAGTACCACGAAAATGACTAGCCCCGCCGTCTGGCGTCTGCTGAAGTCGAATTGAGTATTCGGAGCCGATTCATTAGCCATAGATCACCTTTCCATTTCTTAAAATGATCCCGCCTATAAGGAGTTGGAAGTCAATCCGCGAACACGCGCTCCGCAGCGATTTTGCCCTCCGGATACGGCTGAGCGAGGCCGTATTCCTCGGCTTCGTCGATCTCCGCGAGAACTTTCGCGTCGAGACTCTTGATGTCCTTCTCGCTCATTATCCCCGCTTCGAGGATGTACTCGCTGAACAGCTTTATCGGGTCGCGAGCGACCCAAAGTTCCATCTCCTCCTTCGGGACGTATCGCTGATCGTCGTGGATGGCGTGTCCGCGCCGGCGGTAGGTCTTGATTTCGACGAGGGTCGGTCCGCCGCCGGAGCGCGCGCGATCGACCGCGTCCTTCGCCTTTTCGTAGGTATCGAGAACGTCGTTTCCGTCGCAGATGCTGCTCGGGAGTCCGTACGCGGCAGCCTTGTCCGCGAGGTTAGCGGTGAGCGTCTGTTTTGCGGTGGGCGTCGAATACGCGTAGCCGTTGTGCTCGATGAAGCACACGAACGGCAGGTTCCAAACCGCGGCGAGATTTATCGTTTCGTGGAAGTCGCCTATGCTCGACGCGCCGTCGCCTATAAAGGTCATCCCGATCTGATCGGTCTTCTTCATCTGGAACGCGAGGCTAGCGCCCGCGCAGATCGCCATGCTCGTCCCGAGGTGGCTGACGGGGCCGAAGAGGCCGTAGTCGAGGCTTCCGACGTGCACGTTTCCGTCGCGACCGTCGGTCGGCGTCCCGGTGCGACCGCAGTAGTTCGTCATCAGCATCTTCGCGTTCATGCCTTTCATAAGATAGCACGCGAGGTTCCGGATCATGGGCGCGCAGACATCCTCCTTCTTCAGATGGATCGCGCACGCGACGGTCGCGCCCTCCTGCCCGAGGCTGCTGAACGCGCCGCCGACGATCTTCGACTGCTTGTGCATCTGCTCGATGCGATCGTCGAAGGCGCGGGTGAGCTTCATCCAGTAGAGCATTTCGCGCATCCGCTCTTCCGTGACGCCGAGTTCCTTATGCCTTCCGGCCCACGATTTCTGCGGCAGCAGCACGCGGGTGTGCGGGATCGAAGTCTGCGCGGGCTTCTTCTCCGACGGCGTCTCCGGCTTCGACTTCGGCTTGTGTTCCTTGACGGCTGATTTTGGCATCGCTATTTCCGTTTCAGTTTCGACGAAAGATTCAGTTGAAGTAAATGATAGATCGATACGGACGACTATTCAAGAATGACGGGATATTTGAGGGGTTGCCGAGCGACTTCTTCGTGATATTATCCCATTATTAAATAATGAACGCGCGGGGGCTGCGATGCTTCTTGTAAATGAATCTCTTAAAAGAATAAAGGAAGCGCTCAAGCAAAGAAAGGAAGCTAGAGAACTTCTGAAGTCGTTGACGGACGAGCAGATCGACTGCCTTTTAGAAGCGATAAATCAGGCAATCGAAGACGATAAGCGCCTGCGCTCCGCTACGAGTCGTTCTGCTACGGGCAACGTTCCGTCGAGCGGAAAATCGCTCACGGACGATCCCGCATTCGGTTTGTGGAAAGATCGAAAATTAGACTCCGTTGAATATCAGCGAACTTTGCGATCCGAATGGGATGACGAAGAATGAACCAGTTTAGCCGTTATGACTTGCGCTGGAAGTCCAAGCTCCGTGCCGATAGAATACGATCCGCACCTTTGAAGGAATCTGCCAATGTCGATGGCGGCGCTTATAAAATTCAACAGCCAGAGCGGAGCGATAATCTGCGACGAGGAATACCTCCACGCGGGCAAGCGCAGGGTTCCGTACGGAGACTATCTCGAAAGTCTGCTCGACGAAAAGCAGGCGGACGAACTCGACGCCGAACTGATCTACGCGATGGTCGGGACTCCGAGTCTTTCGGGCGAGGTCCAGCGCGAAATCCGCAAGGCACTCGGGAAGAAACACAAACGCAGCGTGAACGACGAACCAGAAGTCGTGCCCTTCGACGACCTCGCGAGAATATGCACCGACACCGCGCGCACCCTCGTCAAGAAGTGGCAGGACCGCAGGCTCGACGCGCTTTACGGCTTCAATTCCGACGACTTCAACCGCGGCACGTTCAGCGAAGACGGAAAAAACATCGAAATCTCGCAGGAAGCCGTCAAGAAGCGCGCATCGGAGATGACGTCGAGGCCCGAGAAATCCATCGCGCTTATCGAACACAGCGCGATCGTCTTCGGATGGGACCGCAAAAATGGAATCGCGGGTGTCACTTTCGACAGCGCCACCGGGTCGTCGAGTTACATCTCCGGAGCCTTCGAAGTCATCGGACGCGGCTCGACCGCGGTCAAGATGACGCTGCAGGAATTCGTCGGGAGGCAGGACGTCAGCAGTCGCCGCATAGGTCGCGATCCAATCGAAAGCTGCACCGCGCTTCTCTGCGCCTACGCAAAGTGCGAGGAGCAGTTCCACGAAGTCGGCGGCTATCCGCGCATTATTATCCTCGACGGATCGAAACTGAAGCACTCCGAGCGGGTGAAGGAAATCGCCAACGCGCCCGCGAAGCTCGCAAAGGAAATCGTCAACGCCTACCGATGGGAGTTCATCGATCGAAAGACCGCGCACTCGCTAATCGAAGGCGTCGTATTCGCGAATCTCGGGTTCGATGAAGCAGAGGAAAAACTCTTCGCGTCCTGCCGAGAACCGTCGAAACTCGAACTCTGCCTCCGCGGCTACAAACCCGGATCGCTCCCCACGAAAGCCGCGTCGTTCAGCGCCCACGGAAAGCCTAAGAAAAAATGAGTGGCGGGGAGTGGTCAAGGGATTCACATTCTCAATTCCTGATTCTGCATTCTGCTTATTCATTTTGTGGCGCTCCCGCGAGAATCCTGTTCATAATGTGAAGGATCGAATACCAACCAAAGCTGCCACCGAGGACCAATGACACGAGAACTCTGGAACACCGTCGATAGTTACATTTGCGACGCCCTGAACGCCTGCGACGACGTGCTCGATCTCGCCCAGCGCGAGGCGGCGGACGCCGGCCTTCCGAACATCAGCGTCAGCGCCAATCAGGGAAAGCTCCTGAACCTCATCGCGAGGATGATGAACGCGCGCAACATTCTCGAAATCGGCACCCTCGGCGGATTCAGCGCCATCTGGATGGCACGCGCGCTGCCTCCGGGCGGCCGGCTCATCAGCCTCGAAATCGAACAGCAGTGCGCGGACGTCGCGAGAAAAAACATCGAGCGCGCGGGACTTTCCAAGCTCGTCGACATTCGCGTCGCGCCCGCTATCGAAACCCTGCCGAAGCTCGTTAAGGAGGTCGAGGCGCCGTTCGACCTCGTTTTCATCGACGCCGACAAAAAGAGCATCCCTGAGTATTTCGAGTGGGCGCTGAAAATGTCCCGCGTCGGTACGATGATCGTCGTCGACAACGTCGTCCGCGGCGGAACCGTTATCGATCCGGATTCGGACGACCCAGGCGTCCACGGCATTCGAAGGGTCAACGAGCTTATCGCTAGGGAACCGCGCGTCAGCGCGACCGCGATCCAGACAGTCGGAAGCAAAGGCTACGATGGACTTCTATTCGCGCTCGTCGTTGCGTAGTCGAAGTTCATCGGAGGCGCGGAGTTCGCGGTGCAACGCGGAGGAAAGAAAATCGTTTCCGCTTACGGCGAGGAATGAATTACTTGCACTTAATTTTTAATTATTAACTATTAATTTTAAATTATTAATTATTATTTTCACGAAGTGACAAGCATCAACGCCATCCGTTTCAACGAGCATCAGGGCGCCATCGCTACCGACGAGGAGATGACCATCCAGAGCGAGGTCAAGCTGCCCGTGTCGGACAAGGTGCGCAACGTAATCCCGGACTCCATCATCGAGCAGTACGGTCTTGTCGCGAGCGTATCGACGACTGGCTCCGCGCCGTTTGGAGTTCAGCTAACGGATACCGTAAGACGAAGGATTCGCGACGATCATGATAGCTTCATCCTACGCACCGGGAAGCCGCCGGCGATCTCGAAATCCGTCGAGGACGTCGCGGAACTCGCTTTCGAAGTCGCCGCGGAAATGCGCAAGGACTACATCGACGAAGTTCTCCTTACCCGCTACGGATTTTCGCGCAAGGACTACATCAAAGGCTTCTACTCCGGAAAGGACGGCCGCGTCGACATCAAGGACAAAACCGTTCTCGAATCCGCGAATCAGATGATCGTCGGAAAGTCGGAATACACGAGGCACTTCTCGCGCAACCACGGCTTCATCGCCGGGTGGTCTTCCGTCGACAACTTCCGGATGTATTACTTCTCGCTCGCGACGCTGCTACTCGAACCGATCGGCACCTTCTTCCAGGCGAGCGGCTCAGGACTCGATTCCGCGGACATCGTCTTCGGCGAATACGCGCGGCACCTCCCCCTCGATCAGCGACGGGGCGACATCGATCCAGTCGACGGCCTCTTCACGCTGATCAAAGCCCTAAACATGGCGAGTCGCATGAGCTTCGGCTGCGGCGGCTATCCGAACATCACGATCTTCGACGGCAAACAGAAAGAGAATTCGAAGAAGCGCAAGGAAATCGCGGATCACCGCGCGAAGTTCGCGAGCGAAATCGTTTACGCCGCGGAAGAGCAGCTTATTACGCGCTCGCTCGCGTCTGAATGCATCGAGGACACTCTGGTGAAGGATAAGCCATTCCACGAGTCGGAGCAGAAAATCCTTTCGAAAACGAAAAATCTTCGCGCGCTTTCGAGACTGCTTCGAGGCTACAAACGCTCGGACGGAATATCTCTCGCGGACCGAAGACGAAAATAGTTCCGCGGCTAAAGGCCGCTACTCTGGACGCGCCGCAGTCGTAGCTGCGACCGGAAACAAAAAAGGGCGGGAATAATCCCGCCCTCGATTTTCCCGACTTTGATTTTAGGACTCGAACTATTCTCTTCTGTTCGATCCGATAAAGTCGTAGCGATAGTAAACTTCAAGACTGAGGCAGTTGAGCGCGGTCGCGTAGACTCTTCCGCCCGCGCTTCCCCAGGCTCCGATCGGATCCCAGGAACCGTCCGCGTCTTCCCTCTTGCCCTGACGCTGATTCTGGACGAGAGTATCCTTCATCGCGCCGTTCCACTCTGTCCACCACGGCTCGCCCATCTGGAAAATCGCGAGCGATCCGTAGTACCAATAGTAGAAGTCGATCTTGCGTTTCGGAGTCCACGTCGGAAGATCGCGGACGATAAGCGCTGCGCCGCGCTCGTTCACCGGATCTCCGCGGGGCACGCCCATGAACAGCTTCGCGATGAGAGCGACTGCCGTCAGCGACTGGTTGTTGTCGTACGCGGGAACGCCGTTCGCAGTGGGAAGCCTCGAGTTGAGCTGATCCCGCTGAGTGTATCCGACCTGGCCATAGTCCGGATTGGTGACGATTTCGTACCACCTTTTCGCGCCTTCGAAGCACTGTTCCGGCACGTGAAGCCCGGCGATCTTCGCGCTCTTGAGAGCAAGAACCATCCAGCCCGAAACCGAGCTGTCGTTGTCGCCTGGACGCACGCCATATCTCCAGCCGAGACCCTCATTCTGGGAGCGAGCGATATAATCGATCGCGTTTTGCGCGGGAGTCGCGAGACGCTCGAACTGCGTCATCGCGTACGCCTCAGCCATCGCCATTGCCGCGCAGGAGTGATTATAGTTCGCGTGGGAATCGAGCGACGGGCCAAAAAGTCCGTCCGGCTGCTGAACCTGAAGGAGCCAGCGAAGCCCGTTCTGCACCGTTCTGCGATAATTTCCCTGTGTGTTGGTGTGACCGGCGCCGAGGTACGCAAGGAGCGAGAGGCCCGTCACGCCGACGTCGACGCTTTCCCATCCCTCGTCGGTTCCGCCGTCGATGTTGGAGCAGGTGCCCGGGAATTCCGGATCGGAGTTGCACATCTCATGGAAATCCTTCGCCTTCCACGAACCGTCCTCCGACTGGTGGCGCTTCAGCCACTTCAGCGCCGCTTCCACCGCGCTTTCGGTTCCACCGCCGCCACGGGCGCGGAGGTTCTCGCGACCGCCGCGACCGCCGAAGCGTCCGCCGCCGCCGAGTGCGCCGCTCGCGCCGACGCCCAGCGCGCTCGCGCCGACGTTCGGGTGGGGCACGTCGCTCATACTGTTATTGTCTGAAGGCGCAAGCTCGTTGAAGTCGTCGTTCGTCGCGTCCTCGTTGCGCTCGTCCACTGCCTCCTCGACGATCTCCGGATCCTCGGTCGGCTCCTCGATTGGCTCCTCGGTGCGATCGATCGGTTTGATGTCGCGGGGAACTTCCGGATCGTACGGATCTTCCTCCTCCGGCGCGATCTCGGTGTTGATGCGCGCGATCTGATCTTCCGGATCGGGCAGACCGACGACGATGAGCGCAAGCACAAAGAGCAGAATGCCGTGTATGATTACGGAAATCGCAAACGTCGGCGACTGCTGGATGAATTTCGAGAACCCCGTCGCCGGTGGCGGCGGGATATATTCCTCGTGCTCTTCGAATTCATCATCGAACTCGTCGTCGTAAAGCTCTTCTTCTCTTTTACGGGCCATGGTTCAACCTCTGAAAAATTGGTGGATACCGAATGATAGATAATTCCTGGAAATATGCAAAGACTTTTAAAAGTTGTGTGAACAGACTTTTAGCCGTCACTTTAACAAATGAACGAGGGTCGTTCGAACATGGTTCGATCCGGGCAAAAATTTTTTCAGGATTTCCGTAATCCACTAACTCCGTTATGTCGTTATCGCAAGTATTGTGTAATTACTACGCATAAACTCCGTTTGCCGCGATTCGAGAGCTTTTTGACTTGCATCTTGTTAAAATTCCTCCGCCCGACAAGAATACCTATGGATTCGGGCGCAACTCCACCGCACAAGTCGTTAAATGATAGACACCATCGAACTCGATCCTGCCGAAATTATCGATGAACTCGAGCTGAGACTCGATCTCGGCAGGCACAAGGATTGTCTCGATCTAGCAAATTCCCTGGATGCCGCGGCGCTTTCCGACGAGCAGAAAGTGCGCGCGACGCTCATCCGCGCGATCTCGCACGGCGCGCTCAGGATGGACAAGGAAGCGCAAAAAGAGTTTCGCTCGATCTATACGCACGCCGCGGAGTTCCCGATAATCAACTACAAGGCCGGTCTCTTTCTTATCTCCGCCGGGAAGCACAGCGACGGGATCGACCGGCTAATGCGGGTAATCGAAAACGATAACACCGACACGAGTCTTTTCATTCACGCCTGTTCCGCAATCGAACTCGCGAGCTTTCTCCTCGGCAGAAAACGCCTTTGTCTGTTCGCGAACGCGAAGGTTGCGGAAAGCGGACTCATTTCTCCGAAAATTCTTACCACCACCGCGACGCGCCTTATGATGGACGGCGATGTCGAGCAGGCGAAGAGCTTTCTCGTGCATTCCATTCAGATGGATCATACCGAAATCGAGGCGTACATAAGGTTCGCGCAGATTCTGATCGAAGAGAATCACTATTCAGAAGCGGAGGAGATTCTTCGCGCAGCCGCGGACGTTTCGCCTCAGTGTATCGAACTCCATCTCCTGTGGGGCGATCTGTTCCGCCTCGCGTCGAACCAGCAGGCGGCAATCCATTGCTATAAAAAAGTATACGAACTCGCGCCCGCGGGCGCGCTCACCGATGGCGCGCTATATTCCATCGCCGCGATATACTTCAAGCTGCGCAGCATCGATCTCGCAAAAAGCTATTTACAGAAACTGATAGAAGGCATACCTGACAGTCCGCTAACCAAATCCTCGCGGCAGATATTGAAATCGCTATCGAAACCGCGCGCGAGCATGCAGCCCAGCTTCGAGATAGAAGGATTTCCTCATCGTCATTCAGGCGGCACCCTTCCCGCCAACATATCGAGCGTTCTTGCATACTGGGGCATAGTCGAAAAGGACGATGCTTGCGATGAACTTCCAATTATCGAAAACTGGCTCGATCTGAAATCCAGTCTAAGCGAGTTTCCAATAGCAATGCGAATTTTTCAAGGGAGTATAAACAACCTCTTCCTGCTTATAAAAAATAACATACCTATAATAGTCGATATTTCCGAAAACCACTATCCTAGATTTATAACTATAGTCGGGTCGGATCACGCTAGAGAGCTATTTATTTATCGTGACGACAGGGACTTGTTCAGAAAAGAAATACCATTCAGTTTATTCAAGACTATATGGACGCGAAACCTTTGCATAAGCCTCGTATGCGTGCCGAAACAGCTCGCTGGAATGCTTTCCGATCTGAAGGCGGAAGATTCTGAAAACGTGCTTCTATGGCTGGACGCACTATCCGACTTCGAAAACAAAAGAATGGAACAGGCGGAAGTAAAGGTCGACGAGCTTGTCGATTCCTGGCCCGACTTCGAATTCGGCTATACCCTGAAGGCGAGGGTTCTTATAGAACGCGGAGGCATCGACGAGGCTATAGCGTTGCTTTCCGGCGCGGAGTCGAAATTCCGCCAATCGACGGAACGCCTGAAACTTCTTGGCGATGCATATTTCATAAATCAGGATCTCGAGCCCGCGTACAATAGTTATAAGCGCGCATTGAAGATATCAAAGCACGATAATGCACTTCTGAGAATTCTTGGCGAAACTTCGATGAAGCTCGGAAGGTACAAGGAGGCGCGAACTTATTTCAAACAATGCCTCGATATCGATCAATTCGACGGCCTTGCCCATCTATTGCTCGCGGAATCCATCGCCCCGGCTAAAAGAATAAAGGAAGCGGGAAATCACTACCTGATTTCCGCGCAGCTTTCCGTCAATCCGGAATACGCGATTCAGAGGTATTTCGAGCTATATCCCGAACTTCCATACTGGTGGGATACTCCCGAAGTCAAAGTTCCTAAAGGCGGATCGGGAAACGCGTTCGCCGACAATCCACGCGACGAGGACGTTTGATGCGATCGTAGGCAGACTGTGGCATCATACCAACCCCATTTGACAGCCATGTTTTGAGGGTGTAGCGAACACGTGACAGGGAAGTTGCCGCGAAGCAGGAATATTGGTAGATATGGCGATGCAGCGGCAAATTGCATGTCACGTGTGCAGTAGCCAGCAAGGGATGGATGTCAATTGGGGTTGGTATCAGACGCCAATATTATTTTCAGACGGGTTGAAGACGATGAGCAATGCTGGAATCCTAATCAGATCTGACCTGATGAATGGAAAGGAAAAGGAGGAGCAAAATGACAATCAACAAAGTCGGAGTCGTCGGCCTCGGGCTGATGGGAAGCGGCATAGCGCAGGTCTCCGCGGCGGCGGGATGCGAGGTCATAGGAAGGGAAATGAATGACGAACTCATCGCGGGAGGAAAGGGCAAGATCGAATCGTCGCTCGCGAAGTTCGCAGAGAAGGGCAAGATCACGACTGAGCAGCGCGACGCGACTCTCAGGCGACTTTCGTTCACGACGTCCCTTTCAGGTCTCGCGGATTGCGACCTAGTAATCGAAGCGATCGTCGAGAACAAGGACGCAAAAACCGCGCTGTTCAGGGAACTCGACGGCATCGTGAAAAAAGGCTGTATTTTCGCCTCGAACACCTCGACGATCCCGATAAATCAGATCGCCACTGTCACGAATCGCAAGGCCGATTTCTGTGGCCTGCACTTTTTCAACCCGGTGCCGCTGATGCCGCTGCTAGAGGTCATCAGCACGAAAGAAACGTCCTCCGCCACCCGCGACGCGGCCACAGAGTGGGGCAAGCGCGTCGGCAAAGTGCCGATCAACGCGCCGGACGAGCCGGGATTCGTCGTAAACCGTCTTCTGATCCCGTACAAACTCGAGGCTGTGCGCATGCTCGAGCGCGGCGACGCGAGCATCGTCGACATCGACATCGGCATGCAACTCGGCTGCAATTACCCGATGGGACCGTTCGTGCTGTCGGACTTCGTCGGCATCGACACGATGTATTACGCCGCGAAGGTGCTGTTCGAGGAGACCGGCGACGAACTCTGCAGGCCGCCGGAGCTTTTGAAAAAGATGGTCGAAAACGGTGAACTCGGCAATAAGTCCGGCAAAGGGTTCTATGCGGGTCATCCGGAGCGTCAGGCGGAGCTCAAGGAGCGTCTCGGGAGGTTCGCCAAACGTTGATGGAAACAGCGGATTACATTTACGTCCTCAAACCTCGTCGACCGGAGATTCTCACCGATGGTCCGACCGACGAGGAAGCCGCGGCAATCGAGCGGCATGTCGAGTATCTTCAGAATCTCGCAAAGGAAGGAAAGGCGCTGCTTTTCGGTCGGACGATGACCACGGGTCCGGAGACCTTCGGCATCGTGCTGCTCTCAAATGTCACCGGGGATGAAGCACGAACGATGATGGAGAATGACCCCGGCGTGCATTGCGGAGTCCACATCGCAACGCTTTATCCATTCGGGATAGTTCACATTCAAGGTCGCGGCTAATGGACCGGCGTTCCGAGGAACGACAGCAGCCGCGCCATCGCTTCGTCGTAGCGGGCTTTCGATTTCGCTTCCATCGTGAGACGCAAGATGGGTTCGGTGTTCGACTTGCGGACGTTGAACCACCAGTCTTCGTACGTCGCGGAAACGCCGTCGATGTCTTCGAGCTGACCGTCGCTGAAAGCTTCGCGGAGCCTGTCTATCACCGCGTCCTTGTCCTCGATTTCGAAATTGATCTCGCCGGAGGTGTGATAGCGCTTCAGAGGTCTTAGCTGCTCGGACAGCGTAGCTTCGTTCCTGCGAAGATGATTGATAACCTGAATCAGCGTAATGATCCCGGAGTCGGCGAAGTAATTGTCCTGATAGTAAAAGTGCCCGCTCAGTTCGCCGCCGAAGTAGGCGCCGAGTTCGCGCATCTTGGCTTTGAGGAAGCTGTGACCGACGCGCCATTTGCAGGGTCTACCTCCGTGTTTTTTGACTTCCTCCGCGACGACCCACGAACTGCGCAGATCGTAGACGACCGCGGTTCCGGGATGCTTTTCGAGGAAGTGCGGCGCAAGCAGCGCGGTCAGAAAATCGCATCCGACGATCTCCGCCTTGTCGTCCACCGCGATGCAGCGATCCGCGTCTCCGTCGAACCCTATACCGAAGTCGGCGCGGGTTTCGCGAACGAGGCGCTGCACGTCGCGGAGGTTCTCGGGCTTCAGCGGATTCGCCTCGTGGTTCGGGAAATTGCCGTCCGGCTCCATAAACGCGGCATTCACTTCGCAGCCGAGTTCCGCGAGAATCGGGCCGTACAGCCCGCCCATGCCGTTCCCCGCGTCGACAACGACTTTCAGCTTGCGTCCGGGTTCGAGGAACGAAAGCACATGTTTTTTGTAGTCGGCGAAGACGTTCCTCGTCGTGATCGTCCCGCGCTTCGGGTTTTTATCGTATAGGCCCTGCAAGGCTTCGCGTTCGAGGACGTCGATACCGGTATCGTACGAGATCGGAATCGCCTCTTCGCGGCAGAACTTCATTCCATTGTACTTCGCGGGATTGTGGCTCGCGGTGATCACGACACCTCCCGCGGCTTTCAGGTGCCCGGTCGCGAAATACAGCGTCGGTGTCGAAACCATCCCGATGTCGATAACGCTGAGTCCGAAATCGAGAACGCCCTCCACGAACGCAAGCTTAAGCGGCGCAGAGGATTCGCGCATATCGTATCCGACGACTACGGTCCCTTCTTCGATCAGACGCGCGAAGGCGTTTCCGATCTTGCGCGCTATTTCTTCGTTAATCTCCGGGCCGTACACGCCGCGGACGTCGTATGCTTTGAAAATGCTCATTTGTGCTCCAGGTTAATTGTATTTGCGAGCACCGGAATTGTAGTTCCGTGCGAGCGGGTTTATGAGGCAGTTTTCAAAAAACTCCGCCGACGCTGTTCACACCTTCCTGAAAACAAGGCATCGCGGAATGCCCGCGAGGTCGTTTATCGTGCGCTCGTGAACCACCGCGCGCTTTCTCCCGGCGTACTCGATAACGCGGCTTGACTGCTTCTCGCCTACCTCGATCAGAAGATGTCCGCCGTCTGCAATGAAATCCGGCGCACGATCGACTACGCTGCGGATCATCGAAAGGCCGTCTTCGCCCGAAAACAGCGCTTCGTGCGGTTCGAAGTGTTTGACATCGACCTGGAGTTCGTGCGCTTCTGAAAGCGCGACATACGGCGGGTTCGAAACGATGACGTCGAAGACTTCATCTGAAAGTTGTTCGCGCCAGGGTTTCATCATATCGAAAGATATCGCGCGCAGCCGAGAATCGACTTCATGTTTCGATGCGTTTAAGCGACAGACCGCGAGCGCGTCATCGCTGACGTCCGCCGCGACAAAGGTCGCGCGGTCGTTATGCTTCAAAACCGACACGGGAATGCAGCCCGAGCCGGTGCCGACGTCGAGCAGCCTGGGCGATTCGATCGACTCGATGAACTTCACAGTCTCCGCGACGATGATTTCCGTCTCTGGCCGCGGGATCAGCACCGCGCGCGAAACGACGAATTCGAGCGAATAGAACTCCTTCCGCCCAAGAATGTACGCTATAGGCTCCCCAAGCCCGCGGCGTTTTACAAGTTCGCGATAGACGTCGCGCTCGCGCATCGACACGGGCGCCTGCCACATTCCGTAAATCCCGACGCGGTCGGTCCCGAGCGCATTCGCGAGAAGTAGTTCCGCCTCGAGTCTGAACGCCGCGACGCCTTTCTGCCTGAAATAGCCGGCGGTGTAGGTCACGAGCCGTTCGACGGTCCATACTTCGTTTCGACTCGGGATGGATTCTGCTAAACTCAATGAAATTCGTAGTTAGTGGTCGGGGGATAGAACCCTGGAAAATCAAACCATGATGTCTTCGTCCATCACCATAGGCCCTTTCCTCAGCGGCGAAGGTGGATTCGCACACGAAATTACTTCAAAAATCAAAAATCTCAGATGTCCGCGGAGACTGCGTCCTTCTGCGGCAGGTAGATTCCGAGCGCGACGTCGGGATAATCTGTGATGAGACCGTCGACGCCGATTTCGATCAGTTTGCGCATCTTGCCGGCGTTATTGACGGTCCAGGTTCGAATCTTGATTCCGTTTCTGTGAAGCTTTGCCACGAGGCGCTTGTTTGTAAGCTGGAACGCAATGTGGAGCCAGCGCGCGCCGAGCTTCTTGATTATCCCGAGCGGAAACGCTTCGCGAAGTCTCACCTGCGGCTTGATGGTCCGAGTACCCATTATCGGGATGATTTCGAGTCCCGGGTCCATACTGTGCGCGAGTTCGAGCGCTTTGAAGTCGAAGCTCGAAATAACGACGGAATTCCGCGCGCGATGGCTCTCGACGCAACGAACGACGTGCGGAACGCTCAGCCAGTCCTTGATTTCGATGTTGATGAGCAACTTTTTTTTGAATTCGTCGAGAACGTCGCTGAGTAGAGGAATCCGCTCTCCATTAATTAACTCGACGGACGCCAGTTCCTCCGCCGTGAGTTCCTTGATCTTCTCGGGCCTACCAGCAAGACGTTTCAACGTGTCGTCGTGAAAAACCACTGGAATGCGATCCTTCGAGATATGCGCGTCAAGTTCGACAGCCTTCGCGCCAAGTTCTACGGCGTGGCGGAACGCGGACATCGTGTTTTCAAGACTGTAGCCCGACGCGCCGCGGTGGGCCATTACCGGTTCATCGTATGATATCGTCAAAGGAACTGCTCCAGCCAGAGATCGTTCCCGGCGTCGAAACTCGCGCGCCGGATTCCGAAAACCTCGTTTATGAACCTGTGGATCAGCATTGCCGTGAATCCCCAGATTCGCGCTTCCTCGTGATTATACGCGACCATCTGGTATTTGTAGCCCTGCCAGTTAGAAATTGTCGTTTCGAAGCCGTGGCCAGAAATGAAATACTCGAACGGAATCCTGAGAATCCGCGCGACCTCGTTCTCCTCGGCGCTGTAGGCCTTTCTCCCGCGGACTAGACCGATCACGGGAGTGACTGCGAAAAACGTGATCGTCGGGTAGTCGTCGAAAAGCCCGAGCGGTTCGACGTCCCGCGGCACGAGACCGATTTCCTCGTAGCTCTCGCGGAGCGCGCACGCGACGGGAGTCGGATCGCGAATGTCCATCCTGCCGCCCGGAAAGCTGACCTGCCCGCGATGGTTTTCGACGCGGGTCGAACGCTCGGTAAGAATCAGGTGGTAGCCGTCATCGTCGTCGTGCTCGACGCAGAACAAAACCGCCGCGGGCGTCAGTGCGTCCTGGCGTCTCAACTGGACGCGTTTACGGCTCCGGAGCGCGTCCGCGACCGTGAAACAGAATTCGTCCGGCGAGAGGCTGAGGAACTCGTTCGCTGGATTGTTCGTCTTCATAGCACTAATTTTACCGAACTTTTGACTTTATGACGAACGCCGTCGATAAATTGTGCTCGCGCTAAACCGCCGGGGCAAGCTCATTGTATTTTGCCCGAAACAAGGAGTCTAATATTCAAATGACAAGAACGAACACGCTGTCGCTATTTCGAAAAAGCATTCTCGGCGCCGCCGGCTACACGCCGGGAGAACAACCTTCGAGCCCGGACGTCATAAAGCTGAACACGAACGAGAATCCATACCCGCCTTCGCCTCGCGTGACGGAATTGCTGAGGGCTTTCGATCCCGCGACGCTTAGAAAATATCCGGAGCCGACGTCGCGGGCGCTTCGGGAAGCCATCGCGGCGCGGCTTGACCTCGATGCCGGAAATGTCCTCGTCGGCAACGGTTCTGACGAACTGATAAAGCTTCTGATAAACGCGGTCTGCGAGCCGGGAGATTCGATAGCGTATCCATTCCCGACGTATACGTACTATAAAAGTTCCGCGGATCTATTCGGCGTACGAACTATAGAAATTCCATTCACCGAAGATTTCAGATTGTCCGCGAAGTTCGCCGAAAATTCATCGCCTGCGAAGCTGATATTCCTCTGCCGACCGAATTCACCGAGCGGCACGAACGTTCCATTATACGAAATCGAGAAAATTTGCGCTTCAAACGAGGCTATAGTCATAGTTGACGAGGCTTACGTCGATTTTTCGGAGGATAGCGCTCTTTCATTATTATTCGTACATTCGAATCTCGTCATTCTGCGAACATTCAGCAAGGGATATTCCCTTGCCGGGATTCGCGTCGGATATATGCTCGCCGAAAAAGAGATAATAGCCGAGATGAATAAACTCCGCGACAGCTATAACGTCAATTCGCTATCCCAGATGATAGCGCTCGCCGCGTTCGAGGACGAACCATACCATAGCGAGTGTATTTCGAAAGTGACAAAGGAACGCTCTCGCTTGTCATCAGAATTGAAAAAGATGGGATTTCGACTATTCGACAGCCAGGCGAACTTTATACTCGCCGCGCACGATGGCGTCGCTGGGGGTGCATTCTATAACGCTCTCAAAACGAACGAAGTATTCATCCGCTACTTTGCGCACATTCCGGAGTACATTCGCATAACTATAGGTACGCCTAAGCAGAATGACGCGCTGATTGAAGGTATTGCCGAGATTATTGCGCCCAAATGAACTCAAGTACGCTCGATTTTGAGTCTCAGGAAATGCGTCGCGCAGGAAATGCAGGGATCATAGTTCCGTATTGTCTGCTCTGCCAGAAAGCGAGCCTCGTCGTCGGATAGTTCCACTATAGTCTGCGCAATGTCTCGAAGGTCATTTTCGATGGTCGGCTGATTCTGCGACGTCGGCGGAACTATCTTGGCGGAGACTATAGACTCTGAACTATCTATTTCGTAGCGATGGAACAGTATCCCGCGAGGCGCTTCGGTACAGGCCGTTCCTTTTCGCATACTCGCGCCGGTGGTAGCCGGAGTATGGATGAACGGCGGACCACCAAAACTATTACCGCGAATAATCCGTATGGATTCTTCCGCGGCGAAGATCACTTCGATCAGGCGGACGAGTATACCTTTGTATGGATTCGCCACCGGCGGCGCGAGGCCTATGGCCTTTGCGGTTTGCAATGCCAGCGGGGATAGTTTCTCGAAATTCAGATTGAACCTGGCTATGGGTCCAACGAAATAAGCGCCGCGATTTTTGATATGTGAATGGAGCGCGTTCGAATGGCGGACGTGTTCCTCGACGAAATTATCCTCATATTCCGCGCACGCGATATCGAGACCGCTGCTCGAAACTATCCTCCCGTCGTTCAGCGGGTATTCCGCGGGATGGCAAAGCGCAACGAACTCGTAATCGCGACTATAGTCCCGGAAATCCTTCTTAGCGAAAAACGTTGCGGCTTTCGCAGCCTCGTCCCGGACGAATTCAAGCTCTGGAACCAATGCTTCGAAATCCTTCCTCGGCAGGATTTTATAAAAGCCGCCGACGCGGACGTTTATCGGATGGATTTCGCGGCCGCCGAGGAGTGACATAATTGCGTTCCCGGCTTTTTTCATACGGAGCGCGGTCTTGACGAGGTCCGGATTCAATTTCGCGAGCGCGACCGCGTCCGGCACTCTGAACATATCCGGAGCCTGGAGCATAAAAACGTGCAGCACGTGGCTTTCGATCCATTCGCCGCAGTAAAGGAGCCGTCGAAGTTCACGATTTTCGCCTTCGATTTTCATTCCGAGCGCGTTCTCGATCGCGTGGCAGCTAGACATCTGATACGCCACAGGGCAGATGCCGCAGATTCGCGCGGTGATGTCCGGGACTTCCATCATCGAGCGGCCGCGCAGGAACGCCTCGAAGAACCTCGGCGGTTCGAAAATGCGGAACTCCGCGATCTCGCACACGCCGTCCTTGACGCGGATCGTGAGCGCGCCTTCGCCTTCCACGCGCGCGATGTAATCGACTTTGATGGTTCTGTCTTTCACGATTACCTCGCGTATTTGATTCCCGCAGACGCGAACGGCTCCGCGGCGGCGTTGAAGGTGTGAAAAAGGCGCTGGATGTCTATCGGAGACGCGCCGAGTTCGGTGAGGCGGTGCGCGAGCGCGGTGGTGTTCGCGGTCTCGTTCGGACCGTAGCAGCCGAAGCAGGCGCGGTCGTAGGTCGGACAGAGAGCGTTACAGCCCGCATTCGTGACGCCGCCCGCGCAGAATTCGCCGCGGGTGACCATTATACAAGGATTCCCGCGCATTTTGCATTCGATACATACGCTGTGGCTGAAAATCGCGGCTTTCCGGTGGTTCAGGAACGCGCTGATGACTTCGAGGAGCTGCGATTTGTTTATCGGGCACCCGCGAAGTTCGAAATCCACGCGCACGACGTCTTTTATCGGACTGCTTTTGTCGAGAGTCTCGATGAACTCGGGCGAAGCGTAAACCGCCCGCGCGAATTCCTTCACGTCGGCGTAGTTGCGGAGCGCCTGTATGCCGCCTGCGGTGGCGCACGCGCCGATGGTGATAAGGACGCGGGAGTTCGCGCGGACTTCGAGAATGCGCTTTCGATCGTGCTCCGTCGTGATCGAACCCTCGACGAGGGAAAGGTCGTACGGACCCTCGCGCATCCGGCTGGAGCCTTCAGGGAAGTACGCGATATCGACCGCGTCAGCGACGGCGAGAAGCTCGTCCTCGCAGTCGAGCAGGCTGAGTTGGCAGCCGTCGCAGGAGGCGAATTTCCACACGGCGAGCTTTGGTTTCTTGTTGGTCATTTCGAACTGCCTTTGTAACATCCCTGCGATGTAATTCTAACCCGGACAATTGATTTCGAAACATCCCGATGCGAAGAAAGTCAAAATAGAGCAGCACGCGCGGGAAAGGATGAAGTAGTACGGCACGGCGGAAACCTTTTAGCCTCCTAAGTCTTCAAAAACGCATTCGAAGAAAAATAGACAAAGCAAACACTTTGTGGTACTGATTATTCCCTCACCACTTTTTCAGGAGTCCATGATGGCAGTTAAACCGATTCCCAAGGGATACCATACTCTTACCCCACATCTCGTCGTCCGTGAAGCCGCGAAGGCGATCGCGTTCTACAAGAAAGCATTCGGCGCCACCGAGGTGATGAAGATGAAAGGTCCGGACGGCAAATCGATCATGCACGCCGAAATCATGATCGGCGATTCGCATCTGATGCTCGCGGAGGAGAATAAGGAGCAGTTCGCGCTTTCGCCGCAATCGCTAAGCGGTACTCCCGTGAGCGTTATGATCTACGACAAGGACGTGGACGCGCTGTTCAAGAAGGCCGTCAAGGCAGGCGCGACTCCTCTGATGGAACCCGCGGATATGTTCTGGGGAGACCGCTTCGGCGTCGTCCAGGATCCCTTCGGGCACAAGTGGGAACTTGCGACCCACAAGGAAGACCTCGATCCCGCCGAGATGAAGAAGAGGATGAAGGCCTTCTTCAAGCAGATGACGGAGCAACAGCACTGACATATCTGGGAGTGTGGACGGTCCTCGTCCGCGGCAAGTTCGTAGTGACGCCGTCAGGCGTTAATATGCCCTCATGGGCACACTACGGGCGTAGTGCGGGTTGAGCGTCTTCACCACCTCCCGCGCGCGATCTCCACATGCCGGGCACTTCGAAAGTGACCGGCACGTTTCGCCCACGCGAAATTTCGTGAACTACCTTCTTTCCATAACTACAATCAGGGAAAGGAGTGCCTATGGCGTCGATCACAAAACGAAGACGGGAAAACGTGGAAGGCAACTTCTACGTGGACGATACGTGCATCGACTGCGACACATGCAGGTGGATGGCTCCAGAGACGTTCCACGAAGACCACGACATGAGCGCGGTTCATCATCAGCCGCGAACGCGCGAAGAGGCGCTCTCAGCCGCAGAGGCGCTAGTCGCGTGCCCGACGGCTTCGATCGGCGTGCGCGAGAAGATTCCTGAAATTGCGGAGGCGAGCGCGAGTTTCCCGAAGCTCATCGCGGATAACGTCTACCACTGCGGCTATCACTCGGAGGACAGCTTTGGCGCAGCGAGCTATCTGATCGTGCGGGAAAGCGGGAACGTGCTGATCGATTCTCCCAGGTTCGCGGGAAGGCTCGTTACGAACATCGAAAAGCTAGGCGGCGTCCGGACGATGCTGCTCACGCACAAGGACGACGTTGCGGACCACGCGAAGTACGCGAACAAATTCGGCTGCGAGCGCGTGATGCACGCCGGCGACGGCGCGAGGGCGCGCGGGATGGAACGGGTAATCGATGGTGAAGACGCAATTGAACTTGACGACGAACTGAAAATCATCCCCGTCCCCGGCCATACCCGCGGGTCGATGGTTTTTCTCTACAAGGACGAGTTTCTCTTCACAGGCGATCACCTGGCGTTTTCGCGGAGGCTTGGGCACCTGTACGCGTTCCGCGGCGCGTGTTGGTATTCCTGGACCGAGGTCAAGCGCTCCGTGCGAAAGCTCGCGGATTACAGGTTCCGTTACGTGCTTCCGGGGCATGGAGCTCCCTTTCGGGGAAGCTTCGAGGAAGCGGAGAAGCAACTCGGATTCTGCATTGAATGGATGGAGCGAAACTCTTAGAATCCCAGTTGATGGAGGCGACCGCATGAACATCGAGGAGGCGATCGAAAAACTGCGAGGATTGAAGCATTCGCTTCGCGACGAGTACGGAGTGGAGAAGATCGGAGTTTTCGGGTCTGTCGCGCGCGATGAATCCGATGAAAAGAGCGACGTCGATGTCGTCGTCGAAATGCCACCGGATGTGTATTTAGTGGTACACCTTAAGGAACGACTAGAGGAAGAGCTCAAAGTGCCCGTCGATCTGGTAAGGTACAGAAAGAAAATGAATCCGTTCCTTAAGAAGCGAATCGACATCGAGGCGCGCTATGTCTGATCTTTCTCTCCTCGATGAGATTTTAGGTCAGATTCTTACCGGCATCGAACGCATCGAGCGAAGGTTTGAAGGAATTTCTTCCCCCGACGATTTTCTGATCGACGCCGCCGGCGTAGACAAGCTCGACGGCATAGCGATGATGTTGATCGCAATTGGCGAAAGCGCGAAAAACTTCGAAAAATCTGGCGGCAAAGCGCTGATGGATAAACATTTGGAAATCGATTGGAAAGGCGTAAATGGAATTCGAGACTTTCTCAGTCATAACTATTTCGATATCGATTCAGAGATCGTTTACGCAATTTGCGAAAATCGAATTGCCGAGCTGAAGGAAACGGTCGAAGCGATGAGGCGGGAACTTGATGAAGATTTCGAATGAAGAAGTCGGTTTAGAACGCTTGCCCACAACTTCTGGTCACAGAGTTTGGAGCGCTATTTATAATGAGGGAATATGAAAACCGTCCTGAAAGTTTTATTGCTCTTTTCACTTCTTGGAGTCTTTAGCGGTTTGGCTAGCGCCGGGGAGCTGACGGTCAGCTTTTTCTACATAGGTCACGGGGACTGTATTCTCGTGCAGGACGAAGAGCACGCGATTCTCATCGACGCGGGAATGGCGATACAGGGGGATCGCGTGGTCGAGCTTTTAAAGAACGCGGGCGTCGAGAAGATCGACCTGCTCGTCCTCACCCACGCAGATCCGGACCACATAGGCGGGATGAGCGCGGTGATCGAGAACTTCGAGATCGCGCGCTGCCTCGAACCCGGCTGGCCCGACACGTCGCGGACCTACGCGAATTTTCTGCGCGACCTGGAACGCAAAAACGTGCCGGTGGAAAATCCGCGCGCCGGAGACGAGTATGACCTTGGCGAAATTCACATCGAGGTGCTGTTTCCGGAGATGCCGTTCATCGAGGGCGCGCATTCCGACGGTAACGCCAACTCCGTCGTTTTCCGGATAGAGTTTGATGAGGTGTCGTTTCTCTTTACCGGAGATATGGAACTCGAAACGGAGCAGCGGCTGCTTGAAGCGGAGGCGAACGTCCGGTGCGACGTGCTCAAAGTCGCGCACCACGGAAGCAGAACCTCGTCGAGCGCGGAATTCCTGGACGCGACGAAAGCGAAATACGCAGTGGTTTCCTGCGAGACGAATTCCCCTCTCGGGCATCCGCGACCGGAGGTTGTCGCGCGGATTCTGGAGCGTGATATGGAATTCTACCGGACGGATGTAAACGGCACCGTCGTCTGTAAAACGGATGGTTCGAGCGCGGATTCTATCGAATGGAAAGTCGAACGCGGCGACGCGAACGACGAAACCGTGAACCAGAATCCCGCCGAACGATTGCGCGATATGGTTACTGGCGGGAATTCGGGCAGCGAAGAGGAGCAGGCGCAGGAGGACGATCAGCCGGAGCCCTCGGGTTCGCGGCTGCGCGGGATGTTCGATCGCTTCCGCCGCGGCAGGCAGCCGCGGGGCACGGAAGGCGACCAACAGCAGAATCAGGATGGTAGTCAGGAAACGCAAGGCGAGCATCCGGAGAACCCGCCAAACGACTGACTCATCCAGAGTTGACAAAACCTCCTGATGGTCATATACTTTGTACATCTAAGATGACTATAACCGAGGTCAGAATGAAAACTCATACAGTAAGCATCGCGGAAGGAAAGAAAGACTTCAGCAAGCTGATAAACGAAGCGGCGGAGAATCACGAAGATATCGTTGTGACCAAGCGTGGGAAGCCAGTCGCGGTGATCGTATCGTTTGAAGACTACAAACTCGATGCGAGGCATCGCGCGTATCTAAACATCCTCAAGCTGCGCGAACAAGTCTCTCCTCCCGGAGTGACTTCAGAAGAAATTCTCCAGGAATCAAAGGATGAGTTGGAGCGCCGAAGCCGGATATGAAACAGATGGTGGTTGACTCAAGCGTAGTCCTCAAGTGGTTTCTTCCCGGCGAAGTCTATGAAGCGCAGTCCTTATCGATATTCGAAGATTTTGTCCAAAGGAAGGTTGAAATACACGTGCCGACAATCTTCCACTATGAAGTGTTAAATGTAATTGTTGTTTCTATAAGACGCGAGAGATTGAACCATTCAAAAGCTGACACTGCCCTTCAAAACTTTCTCAACCTGAAATTCCCCACACATGACGCGCTTGATCTCGCGTGGGATGTTCTCCAGGCCTGTAAAGAGTACCCGATCTCAGGCTATGACGCTTCGTATTTGAGCCTTTCTACCAGCTTGAACGCCGACTTCTTTACCGCAGATAAAAGACTTTTTAATAACGTAAAGAAATTGCAATTTGTTAAGTGGATTGGCGATTACAAGTAGGGCAGGAGTAACTTTGGCGCTCGAATGGTTCAGACTCCTTGACGGAATACTCCCGCTGATAAAAACGGGCGAGCTCGACTACGCAGTGTGCGCATGCGAGGCTGCGCTTTGCGAGACTTCGGAGAGTCCGTTTCGCATCGCGCTCGAATGCGACTTCACGAACCCGCCCGAGGACGTCGCGGCACACATCGCGGAGTTCATCTCGCGCGAATCGTCGAAGTTCGAGATCAAGTGTCTCTACGCGGAGACCTGCGCGCTGCTTTCGAACCCAGGTCGCTGGTTTTTCAATCTCTACGCCTACGACAAGCAATGCGGCGACGACTACTACGACTGGCTTGCTTACTTCGCGAGCGATCCGTTCCCCGAATTCACGCTGATCGGGATGGAAAAGCTGCAAGAGGTCTACGCATCGGATGCGATCCGCGACGAAAACCTTCGCGCGCAGTCGATGATCTGCGATGCGATCGTGCTCACGAAGTTCCAGCGATTAATGCAGCGCGCGGCGCCCTTGATCGAAGGATTGCAAGTACCGCTGCTCGCGTCGGTGTACGACATGGATTTCATTTTCGAATACCGGAGTAACAAATGAAAATCACGGTATACTGCGGAACGAGTCTCGACGGTTTCATCGCACGGGAGAACGGAGGGATAGACTGGCTTAGCTGCGTCCCAGACCCGCCCGGCGAGGACTACGGGTTCAAGGAATTTTTCGCCACGGTGGACGCGCTCGTTCTCGGAAGGAAGACCTTCGAGTTCGCCGCGCAGCCGGGGCACTGGCTATACGGAGACACGCAGGTGTTCGTGCTCGGCAGCCGGGAAGTCCGGATTCCGGAGATGTGCGCGAAAACGACCACGTGGCTAAGCGGCGCTCCGGAGGAAATCGCGAAGGAACTTGGAAGCCGCGGCTACGAACACATTTACGTCGACGGCGGGAAAACGATCCACGGATTCCTGCAAGCCGGGCTTGTTACGAACATCGTGGTAACGGTACTCCCGATCCTGATCGGCAGCGGCATCCCGCTGTTCGGACCGCTCGAAGAGGACGTCCTTCTCGAACTCGTCGGCACGAAATCGTTCGAAAACGGACTCGTGCAGCTTCGGTACGAGGTAAGGACACGCGTCCTAAAAGAATAGCCACCAGCGAAAATTGAAGAGTTGTCTCATGCTACGGATTTGACAATTCAACTCTATTCGGCTCGGAGCGCTCAGACGAGACGTCTGAGCGCTTTTGCGGACGAGGACGTCCGCGGTCCCAGGCACTCAGATCTCGCGGATGCCGATTATGTCGCGCACGCGGTCGTAGCGAAACACCGGGCCGTCCGCGCAAATGAACTCCGGACCGAACTGGCAATGCCCGCAGAGTCCGACCGCGCATTTCATGTTGCGCTCCATCGAGACGTAGATCTTGTCCTCCGTAAGACCGCGGTTCTGGAATTCGCGCACGACGAACCGCATCATCACCTCGGGGCCGCAGACCATCGCGATAGTGTCGATGGGGTCGAAATACACCTTCGGGATCAGAGTCGTCACGACGCCGACGTGAGTGCGCCACGAGGAAGGCGCGCGATCGACGATGACCTTCACGCCCATATCGAACCTGCCGCGCCACCTATGAAGCTCGCTCTCGAAAATCATATCCTCGGGAGACCTCGCGCCGTAGAGCAGTACGACGTTGCCGTAGTCGTCGCGATGGCGAAGCGCGTGGTAGATCACGGGCCGCAGCGGCGCGAGTCCGATGCCTCCCGCGACGATGACGATGTCGTGGCCGCGAGCCTTCGCCATCGGCCAGCCCTCGCCGTATGGACCGCGAACGCCGAGCATATCGCCCGGCCGGAGCGCTTCGAGGCGTTTCGTCACCGCGCCGACGCTGCGAATCGTGTGAACGAGTCTCGAAGAGTCCGCGGGATCGCCTGAAATCGAGATCGGGACTTCGCCTGCGCCGAACGCGTAAAGCATGTTGAACTGCCCCGGCTCGAACCGAAAGCCGCGGTCGAGGTCCATCGTGAACGTATCGACGGTCTCCTTCCGCACCGAGGTCACTCTCGCGGTTTCGGGAATCAGAGCGTCGAAACTATTTGGCGCAATTGTCGAACGTTGCTGCATAGTCGATAGTTGTTAGGCGATAGTTGTTAGTTGTTGGTCGATAGTTATTGTAGCAAGGTCGATCCGAAATCAAGGCTCATAACTGTTCGACCTGCGGCGGTTTATAGAGGTCTAGCATGTGCATCCTCGTCTGCTGGAGTCTGTTCTGCGCGACCAGCAGCAGGCGCTTTATTATTTCGTACCCGAAGTCGTGATCTTCGTCGCAGCGATCCTTTAACTTGTTCGCGTCCAGCGATACGACGCGGGTCAGAGTCAGCGCCTTCGCATCGAAGTGCCAGCGATAAGGCGGGAGCGACCACGACCACCCGAGAACGTCTCCCGTGCCGATGGTGGTGATCGGAACCGCTCCTCGGCCCGGAGCATACATTTCGATAAAAAGCTTCCCCGTGCGGATAAGATAGAACCGATCGGCTTTGCCTCCCTCGCGGATTAGAAACCTTCCCGGCTCGATCGACACGGCCTCCGCCATCGAAGCGAGCGTCTTCAAATGCGCGTCCGAAAGTCCCGTGCAGAACTTATGCTGCGTTATCGCTATAAGTAACGCTTCCGGATTAGATTCCTCTGGGTTCACCGTCGCCTCCGTTTCCTTCCCGAAAATCCATTTCGATCGCCGCAAATTTTCTTGCGGGCGGGACGATCCCGTTATATCAGGGCGCCGCCAATTGTCTGAAAACCGCCATTTCCTCGGTGATGTCGATTCCCGTCGGACACCACGCGATGCACCTTCCGCAACCAACGCAGCCGATGCCGCCGAACTGGTCGTGCCAGGTGCCGAGCTTATGCGTGATGAACTGTCTGTACCTCGCGCTGACGCTCTGACGGACGCTCCCGCCGTGCAGTTGCGAATACGAAAGCGTGAAGCACGAATCCCAGTGGCGGACCCGCTCGGCGTTATCGCCTGTGAGGTCGGTGACGTCGAAAATGTTCGTGCAGAAGCAGGTCGGACAAACCATCGTGCAATTCGCGCACGCAAGACAGCGCTCCGCGATCTCCTCGAACCTGTGGCTCGTCTGCACGCGCTGAAGAAGCTCCGCGATGCCGCTGGTGTCGATGCTTCGCATCTGCATCTTCGCGGCTGCGACTATCAGCACGTCCGCGGCTCGATCGTCTTCGTCCGGCGCGTCCTCGAACGGAACGCCGCACAGGAGTTTCGCGCCTTCATCGCTCCCGACTTCGCAGAGGAAGACGTGGCGCTCGTCATCGATAATCTCCGTCAGCGCAAGATCGAAGTTCGCCCTCGCCCGCGGCCCGGAGTTCATCGACGCGCAGAAACACGTATCAGCAGAGGTCGTACAGTTAACCGCGATGTTCATCACGGGCTTCCGGCGATCGTCGTACGCGGAATCGACGTAATCGCCCTGCAAGAGCACATCGTCGAGTTTCGACATCGCCGTCAGATCGCAGCTCCTTATCCCGAAAAACGCGAAGCGCTTTTCCTCCCGCTCCGGCTTTTCGATCGTGAACCCGTTTTCGTCTTTCTTCGCCTTGAATACGCAAAGATGCGGGTCGTGCAGGAAGCTTTTGTAGGAAAAGCACGAGACGTTGTTTTTGAACAGATCCCGCTCGCCTTCGATCTGTTCCGCGCGGTAGGTCCCCTTCTCCTGCTGGTCGCGCACTCCGCGCGGGAGATCGTCCGCGCTCTCGATTTCCGCGAGCTTCATCACGCCGGCTTCGAAAACGGGCGCAATCACGCTGTAGCCCTCGCGTCGGAGGTTCGAGACGATTTTCCCGAGTCCTTCGAGTCCAAGGATCACCTTGCCGCTAATCGAAACTTCAGTCAAGATTCGCTCCTTCAGGTCCGACAACCAAATTATACCAGACGCGCGCGCTGCTTCACGGGTCGCCCCGAATATTCGAGCACACATCTACTCAGATCGAGGATGGCCGGGAGCGATCACATTGAAAAAGGGGCGATCAGGTAAAAGTAGCCGGAAAGAAGACTGCTGGCGAACCTGTATTCTCCTTTAGGGACGTCGCCCCCGGTTTTGAATACATTCAGGCTTTTCATGCGCGATAAAAAATTATCGAGCGATCTTTTTTCATCAGGGTCGAGCACGTCGCTGAGTTCGGATTTTCTGAATTGAAGCGAGGAATCGTTCTTTTTTCCAAGGTCGCTAAATCTTGCTATTATATTTCGGTATTTTTTGCTTCGGATGGCGTCGAGTATCTGCGGCCCGAAATATTTGATACCCACTGTTTGAAGTGCGCTTATAATCCCATTACTTACATCTTCCTCGTTAATGTTGCTGTCGGTATCTTCGCGCCATACAGCGTCACCAACCTCATGCATGAATACGGGGAGTCCGCCTGAATGGTAGACCATCAGATCAAGTAGTTTATTGGAGATTTTCGCTCCCTTGCTCTCAAATGATTCCGCGAAGAAGGTTCGAACGGATAGGGGATCGAGTTCCTTGACCTCTATCGGAGTAAACACTCTATCGAGCGAATTCTGATTTTTGAGCAACTGAAATCTTCTCTCGGGAAGTCCAGCGAAGATAAAAACCAGCGGGAACCGGTTATCCCAGAGCGCAAATCCGTCATTGAAACTTTTATACCAATTGGCAAACGTCGCGTTTTCCGCTAGCCCATTGATATCGTCAAGAAAAATCGCCAGGCCTTCAAACCCTATCTTGTTCTTTATTTCCGCAAGAGCGAATTTAAAGTCGCTTGCGGAGACAGGTAATTCATCTGGATTAATATCTAATTTGAAGTGAATGCCGAAAAGATCGACGGATTTCAGCCGCTCTCCGAAGAAGTCTTTTACTTTCGTATAGGTATTTTCCTTGGATCTAGTCTCCCTGACAAGTGAGCGTAGCAATTCGCGTATCAGGTTCTCGATTGTATCGATTCCCCCGAGTTGCGCTCCGATACAAAGAAAGCGGTTTTTTACTTCTAATACGGTTCTGACGAAACTGCATAATGAGCTTTTGCCAATAGCTCGTTCTCCGAGGACGAAAATGCTCTGTATGCTTCGATTCGAAAGCGCTTTGTCGCAACAATCGAAAATGATTTTTTTTTCGATTTCCCTACCAACGAATTTCTCCGGAAGAACTGGAGTATCAGGCGTGAATGGAGAACCTTCCTTGTACATATCTCTTTTTTAGATTGCCTATAGCACTCGATTACAAATGCTATTTTACTTGAAGCTGGAAAGCTAAACAATATTATTCGTTCAGAAGATCGCGATATTTGAGCGTAAGATTGAAATACGTCTCGCGCGCCTCGTTTTTCCGGCTGAGATTCGTGTTTATAAGCCACTTGATGTCCGCGACTACGTTCATCGTCGCGCCATAGTCGGTGGCGTAGAACAGCGTCCGCGAAATCGACTCGCCCAGGCTATAGCCGACCAGCCTTGCGGCACTGTAGAAAATCACCTCCGGCGCGACGAACAGCGCGGATTCCGTAAGCTCGTCATAGAAGTCCTCCCGGCTCTCCTCGTCCCCGGACGCGGAGATGAAGTCGAATATCAGCTTCCGATGTTCGAAGAACCAGTACGCGCCGTCCGCGAGAAACGTGAACGCGTCCGAGCGCTCCATCTGCGAATGATAGGACGAAAGCACCTCGCGAAGCCGCGGGACGTCGTACGGCACCCTTTGCGGATTGATAAGCTTGCTCCCGATCCACGCGACCGCGTGCTCGATCACCAGGTTGTAGAAGCGATCGACCTGATTCTTCGCCGGCGCCAGCGCGCGACCTTCGAGCCTCGACCTCCTGCACTGGTAGAGCAGATACCTCGAAACGAGTTCGCTGATGACGTCGAGCGAAAGGTCGGCGAGATGGATGATCTCGCGGTCCTCGAAAAAGTAGCCCTTGACCCGCTCGATCAGATCCCGCGCGTGTTTCTTCTGTCCGGCGCCGCGGAGGAATTTCAGGTCCGCGCCGAAGTGGATCTCCGCATCGAACTCGGGCGCGTCCAGCGAGAGAAGTTCCCCGAGCGCGCCGTAGAGCATCACGAAGGCGTTCTCCAACTCCTCCGCGTCCTCCGTGACCCCGGCGAAACTCCGATGAAGCTTCGCGCGCAAAATGTGACTGTTCGATTCCCAGAGGTAATAGCTCTGGAGTTTCGCCACGGGGTTTGTGTTGAAAATGACGTACCTCGAATCTCCGAGGTCCAGCGCGCGGCCGTTGTCGAGAAGATTCTCGTGGCAGAGTTTGAAGTACAGGTTCTCGTAGTTCTGGAACAAAGTCGCGAAGTCGAGATCGCGAAGGTCCCCCACTTCCTTCCTCACAAGGTCCGGAAGATGCGGCGTCGCGACGTGCAGATCGCCGAAGATGCAGACGAACAGCGCGTCCGGTTCTTTCACGAGAGTCTTCGCGATTATCGACGCCGCGCGGTGGTCGCGCTCACCCAGACCGAGCGATCCATTCGTCTGCGGAGGAAGCGAATTCAGGCACACCACGGGAATCTTCGCCGCGCGGCAGAAGTCGATCACGAGCCTGTAGTTGTTCCAGTCGAAACCCCAGGTTTCACTGTAGGCGGTCTTTTCGAGAAGAGTCGACGCGCGCCGGATTCGTCCCGCAAGATACATCGAAACCGAATCCTGATGAACGCTCCTGAAAATCTCGGTCCCGACGACTATCCTGCGGCCGGTGCGATGGAGCGCCCGCAGAATCTGGAGCTGCTCGAGCTGACTCTGACGGAGCGTATGGAAATCCCCGATGAATATGGCGTCCCTTCGGCTGAGGCCTTCAACGAGCGCGTCGACGCTGACAATCCTGCCTGCGAGTTCGTCCGAACCTGTTATTCCCTCGAATTCCCGCGCGTACTCGTCGTAATACTTTCTTGCCGCGGGAGAAGCGTCGAGCCGATAAGCGTCGAGACCATCGCTTACGGCCTGCATCAGCTTCTCCTGCGTGGAAATCAGTTTGGACCTGAACTCTTCGTGCATCTAAGGAGCCTCAAACTAATAAGTCATACATCTCGCATCTCATATTCACGTCATCTTCACATCGCGCTCAGTCGTCAAATCCTCATCGGAACTATAGCTACGACTGCGGTTTGACTCAATCGCGCAATGCGAATCTGCCGCAACTCTGAGCGCGATTTTGTAGGACTTATTACTTTGAGGCTCCTAATCCTGACCCGCCGCTCCTTCCGAAGGTTTGCTCTCCGAACCGGGCGCCGCGCTTCCGAAGGCCGGCTCGGAATCCTGCAACTCCGGTTCGTCGAAGTAATTCTTTTTCGCATAGAGGTAGCCGAGGGAGATAAGGGTCATCACGAGAACGAACACGAGGGTGATGATGAGTCCGCGGACTTTCGCCGTAATCTCCTTTTCGATGCGCTCGTCGAGCTTGATCTCGATCTCTGTAACCATCATCTTGATCTCGAGTTTGATCTCTTCGAGCTTCTGCACCACGAACTCGTCCGCGATGTTCTTCGCCTCGGAAATCTTCTTCGAGATGAGATGGTCCGCCTCCTCCTTGAGCGCCTTCATCGCGCCGTCGGCGACCTTCGGCCCATGAGTCGTAATCATCGAAGATATGATGTGCTCGGGAGACAGTTTCCGTGCGGCGCCGGCGAGCTTATCCTTGATCGAGCGAAAGAATCCCATAGTCTTACTGCGCTAAAACGCGAGCCTGTACCTTGTCCTGCGCGAGACGGGAAGTATATTGGATAGCCTTCAAAAAATCGATTCACAATTGTTAAAAAGTGCCGAAAGAGACCCATAAAACTCTGCTGAAGCTCGCCACGCCCGCAGCCGCGGGGATTTCAGGATTTCGCTCGAAGTCGATCCGGGAGAATCTTGGGCGCGCGATCTCCGGCATCTCGGACGATCGCGTTCTTCGGGCGCTCGAAAAATTCTTTTCGCGATACTACGTCGAAGGCGTTTTCACGCCGCGAGGACTCGGCCAGGGAAACGATGGCGTCGGCTTTCGCTGGCGGGACGAGCGCCGCGTGTTTGTGCAGGATTCTCGAGCGGGAGCAAAATCGAAGGACGTTTTCATCCACGAAAATCTTGGCGGCTATCTTCGCGCTGAACTCGGCGCGTTCGTCCGCGCGGAGATCGTGGAAATCGAGAACGCTTCGTCGCTAGCGCTTGCGAAAGATGTTCTCGAAGCTGGGAATGCAATCGTGGACGCGCTCGCCGAGAAGGAGGACGCGCTTTTCGAACTGTGGACGTCTACGCGGAAAGTTTTAAGCGAGGATTACATCGTGACGCTCGATCTCGTTCCGGAGGCGCTGATTTCTGAAGTCCGCCGAAACGAAGAGCAGCAGCGTTCGTGGGCGATTCTTGGATTCGATCCGTCGTCCGGGGGAACGTTTTCGATAGACACGAAATTCTTCTCCCCGGAGTTCAGGTCGAAGCTGCTTGGCTGCCTTCGGGACCGCGCGAGGAATCCGGACGGCGTTATGATCCACGCGGACAACGCCGCGGGACTCAGGCATCTGCTTCTCGGCCGCGCGGGCGGAATCAAATGCGTCTACATCGACCCGCCGTACAACACCGGCGAGGCCGGCTTCACGTACCGCGACTCCATAGACGGTTCCGCGTGGTGCTCGATGATGCACGAACGCCTCGAACTTGCGCGCGCGCTCCTCGCGGATAACGGTGCGCTTTTCGTCAGCATCAGCGACGAAAGCTCCTCGAAACTGAGGTTCATCCTGGACGACGTCTTCGGCGCGAAGAACTACGTCGGCACCATCGAATGGAATTCCACGAAAAGCGTCACGAACACGCAGCTCCTCGCCACGCAGCACACGCACAATTTCGTTTACGTGAAGGACTCGGAATTCTTCAGGAAACGCCGCGAGTTGTTTCGCCTTTCGGACGTTCCGGACGGATTCTCGAATCCGGATAACGATCCGCGCGGACCGTGGAAGGCCGATCCGTTCCAGGTCGGTGGCGAACGTCCGAACCAGCTCTACAAGGTAACGAATCCCACCACCGGGGAAGTTTACCGCCCTAGACCGGGGTGCTCGTGGAAGAACGACTTCCAGACCTTCGAAAAACTGATGGCGGAGGGCCGGATCGTCTTCGGCAAGCGCGGCGCCTCAGGCCCGCAGCGAAAGCGATTCTGGAGCGAAGCGAAGGCACGCGGTCGCGTTGCGAAGACGTGGTGGGACGACGCCGGAACGACGACGGGCGCGACTCGAATGCTCCAGGATATGTTCGGGGAGTCGCCTTTCACCAATCCGAAGCCGGTGGAGCTGATAAAGCGCTTTATCGAGCTTGGGACGTACGAAAACGATCACGCGGTGCTGGACTTCTTCGCTGGCTCGGGAACTACGGGGCACGCCTGCCTTGAACTTGGAAAGCCGTTCGTTCTGATCGAATCCGGCGCGCACTTCGAAACTGTGTTGAAGCCGCGGATTCAGAAGGCGATCTTCGCAAAACGATGGAAAAACGGTAAACCCGCGCCGGACCGCTCCAGCGACTCTGATCGCCGCGAAAACGACTCCCGCCGCGAGCGCGTGATCAAGTATCTCCGCCTTGAGTCATTTGACGACGCGCTGGAACGATACTAATCTCCGTCCGGATCGAATTCCCAAAGTTCGTTGTGTGGATCGCGCCTTCCCGGACCGCACCCCGCGAAAACCAGCATCTTCGATCCGGTCCACACCGCGCAGTCGAGGGCGGTTCCCTTGCGCTCCGGATGGACTTCGATCTTCCGCCATTCGTCCTTCTCTGGATCGTAAATCGCGCCGTCCTTCAGTCCCGCACCGGACTCGTTCTCGAGACCGCCGTAGACGATGAAACTCTTCCCGGTCCAGAGCGTGCCCGCGTAAAGCCTCGGAGGGATAACGTCACAGGTTTTGATCTCGGTCCACTTGTTCTGCTCGAAATTGTAGAGCCTGGCGGAACACACGAGCGCGCGTCCGCCCTCGGCCTCTTCGCGGGCCGCGCTGAAACAAAGAAGCGCGCTTTCCGAGCACGCCCCCGATTGCGCGATGCTCCCCCGCAACGCCCCCTCTTCCGCCATCGACTGCCAGGAGTCAGTTTCCGGATCGTAAATCCCGCCCGTGGCGAGACCCGAGTTCTCGCCCTCTGACGTCGATCCGCCGAAAACGATGAACTTCGATCCGCTCCAGAACCCGAAACTGCACGCGATTCGCGCTTCCGGCGCGTTTTCGGAGGACATATTCTCCCAGGTGTCGGTCTTCGGATCGTATAGCTTTCCGTCTCCGAGGGATTTGCCATCCGCGCCCATTCCGCCCCAGACAATCATTTTCGAACCCGTCCACGTGCTCGCGAAGGCAGACCGGGGGGAAGGCGCGTTTTCAGCGCTCATCGTAGTCCATTCGTTGCGGGAAAGATTGTACCGCGCGCCGTCAGCCTTAAGTTCCGCGACGTGACCCGGTTTGATCATCCCGCCCCAGACGATCATCTCAAGGCCGGTCCAGACCTTACTGCTCAAATACCGGGGCGAAGGCGCGAACTTCGTAGACATGCGATTCCAGTGGTCCCTCTGTGGGAGATAGATCGCGCCGTCGCCCAGCGCGTCGGTCCCGTTCGGGCCGCGCCTTCGGTGCCTCGACATTCCGCCCCACACGATCAGCGAGTCGCCGGACCAGACGATCGCCTGCGCCCCCCGCGAAGCGGGCGCGTCGTTGCTCGAAAGTCTTCGCCACGTTCCGACGCCGTCATCCTCCGCGGCGGCGCCTACTCCGAGGATCGAAATTATCAGAGCGATCAGAACGATAATCCTCAGTTCCGACCTCGATTCCTGTCTCGTCATTTTCTCCTTCCAGTTCCTAACCCGGACGAGCCGGAACCAAAATTCTTCAGCGCGGAGCCGCGGAGCGCGCAGAGCTTCGCAGAGAATTTTTCGAATCTCCTCAATTCTCCCTCCGAATTCTATGTGGCCTGGCGCCTTTGCGCGAGACATAAATTGAACGCCGTTCGCAGGTCGGACGCGCGCGCTTTGCGGGGTCTGCGAACGAGAATTTCTATTCTCCGCGAGCCTCCGCGTCCTCTGCGCCTCTGCGCCGAAGAAGAATCGAAAATCGTCTCGTTTTGCTGATGTTTTCATTGATAAAAGACTACTTGCCCTCTGGATCGTATTCCCAAAGTTCGTTCGTCATCGCGCGGGGAGTTTCGCCGCCGCCGAAGACGAGCATTTTCTCCCCGGTCCAGACCGCGGAATGGGCGACTCGTCCGATCATATCCGGATCGACCTTGATCGCCTCCCACTCGTCCCCAGCGGTTGTTGTTGCGGGATAATAAATCCCGCCGGTTTTTAGTCCGTCGCCGCCCTGGTTCTCGATTCCGCCGTAGACGATCATCGAGTTTCCGGTCCACACGGCGCTGTGAAGCGCCCGTCTTCCCGGGGAGTTTTTGTGCGAAATTTCCCGCCATTCGCCCGATTCGAGGTTGTAGATACCGCCCGAATCCGTCGCGTCCCGCTCTCTCTGACCTCTGACGCCGCCGAAGACGATGATTTCGGAGCCGGTGGAAACCACGGTCTGATACATCGCGCCGCCGGGCGAATTCTCGTCCGACATCCCCTCCCAGGCGTCCTCGGCGGGATCGTAAAAGCCTCCCGTAGAAAGCGCTTGCTCTTCGAGATCCTCGAACCCTCCGAAAACGAGCATGCGATCGTTCTCGAAAATCGCGACGTAACCCGCGCGGCCTCCAGGATTTCCGAGTGATGAAATATAGCTCCAGCTATCAGTTTCCGGGTCGTAGGCTCTTCCGTCGCTGAGCGGTTTTTCCTTTTCGCCGATGCCGCCCCAGACGATCATCTCGGTGCCGGTCCATACCGAATTTGCCATAAATCTTGCCGAGGGCGCGTCCTGTTCCGAGATTTTGGTCCAGGTATCGGTTTCGAGATCGTACGCGGCTCCGTCGGATTTTACATCCGCCGGTCCGCCCCGGCCTCCACCGCCCCAGATTACGAGCTTCGAGCCAGTCCAGGCGGCAGAGTGGAAGAATCGGCCCTCGGGAGCGTTTTCGTCCGACATTATCGTCCACTTGTCCTCCTTCGGATCGTAGATGCCGCCATTTTGGGGAAACGTCCGGCCATCGCTCGTACCGCCCCAGACGATCAGTTTATCGCCGGTCCAGAATGCGCTGAACGCACCCCGTCCGTCAGGCGCGCCTTCGCTCGAAAGCCTGCGCCACGACCCGCGGCCTTCGTCCCCGCGAACCACGGACAACGACACGGTCAACGAAATAATGAAGGTGAGAAGGAATATCAGCGTTCGCGTCATTTTCATCTCCGGGTGGTTTTGAGTCGATATGGGGTAGTTGTTAGAAACTATCGTGGGCACCTGGGACCGCGGACGTCCTCGTCCGCAAAAGCCGTCAAACGTCTCGTTTGACGGCTCCGAAATGTCCTGTTCGCTTGCTTGAGATAGTTTCTTAGTGGTTAGAGTATTCTCATTCGTAATTCGTAATTCGTAATTCGTAATTCCCTCAGGCGTCAGTGTTCGAGTGCAGCGCGATGCGGTTGCCCTCGCTGTCGAGACAGATCGCCCGGAATCCGTGTGGTCCGATCTGGTGGGTTGTCTCGAGGATCTTGCCACCTGCGGGCTCCACCTTCGAAACCGCATCCCTTATCCGTTCGTTGACGTTGAAATAAAGAAGCAGACCGCCCGTGGAGGTGATCTGTTCCGGCGCTTCGATAAGACATCCGCCGTTGCCATCCTTGTGCTCGAACACACCGAACTTCATTCCTTCCATCTCGTGGACGCTGACTTCGCAGGCGAGCACGGCCTGATAGAATTCCGCGGACCTCGAAAGGTTTTTTACGGGAACGTCAAACCACACTGCTCGGTTATGAACGGAATTTAAATCCGACATCGGAACTCCTTTGTTTTCAGACTGGATATACAATTCGACTTCATTCGCAGGGAAAACAAATGATAGTGCATCATTCGTGCAAATGCACCCCCTCTAATCCCCGCTGGCAAAATATTTTCGAAAACGCACTAGTCTACGAACGAGGTCTGTACGCCGGTAACTCAAGGTTTCGCGCCTTCTCGCAGGAAAAATTGTAGTGCTTACTGCCGGGCCAAACTACAATCCTTCGATGCCTGTAGATAAGCGTCAGCACAGAATCAACTTGTCTTACTGCACCAACGTTCATGCAGCGGAGGGCTACGACGGCTTTTTGTCCATGATCGAAAGTTTCCCGGTTCAAGTTATCGAACGAGTACTTTCCGAATGCAAAATTCCGGAGAACGTATCGATCGGCGCAGGCCTCTGGTTTCCCCGTGACGTGACGCAGAAGGAACTCGCGCGAACTTTCGACTACGAAAGATTCCGGAACCTTGTCGAATCGAAGAAACTGAACGTAACCGGGCTGAACGGATTTCCGTACGCGAACTTCCACGCGGAGAAAGTGAAGCACGACGTCTTCCGTCCGGGATGGGACGACCGGCTTCGTCCGAGATACACCCGCGAATGCGCGCTGACCCTCGCTCCCGTGATGACGGGCGAAGTTTCGTCCGTTACCACGGTCCCGGGAGGTCCGAGGGAAATCTGGAACAGCGATCGACTCGTGATGAAAACGATCCGGAACCTCGTCGAAAGCGTTATCGATCTCTACGAACTCTGGCAGAAAACCGGCAGGATGATTATCCTCGCGATCGAGCCGGAGCCGATGACGATGCTCGAGACTACGGGCGAACTGATCGATTTTCTCCGCGAAAGGCTAATCCCCGCCGCGACAGCGCGGCTCTCGTCGTCGAAGGGATTATTCCATGATTCCGCGGAACGGATCGTGCGCAGGCACGTCGGAATCTGCCTCGACCTCTGCCACCAGGCGGTGATGTTCGAGGATCCGGAACAGGTGCTTTTGAACCTCTCCGCGGCGGGAATCAGGGTTGGGAGGGTGCAGGTATCGAGCGCGCTCCGGATTCCGCGGACGCAGAAGAAACACGCCGACGCGCTCAGGAGGGACATTTCGAAGTTCCGCGGCGACAGATACCTCCATCAGATAGTGAAGCAGGACGCGGACGGAGCGGGAACCGTAGTCGGAGACCTCGACGATTTAGGCGACAAGAAGCTGATCGAGCTTGCAAGCGCAGGCGAACTGCGGTGCCACTACCACGTCCCGATCTACCTCGAAAACATCGGAAGCGTTCAGACAACGCGCGATTACTACAAAAGATTCATCAAGCTGATTCTGGAGATGGAACGAAGCCCGGAATTCAGGACGCTGTTTCCCGATGAAACCATCCCGCTCGAAATCGAGACCTACACCATGGCAAACCTCCTCGGCGAATCCGGCAGGGACGCGGAACTTCGGAATTCGATTTTTAAAGAGTTCGAGTTCCTGCTGGACGTGATAAAATCGACGGAGGAATTCGTCGCGGAAGAAAACGGTTCTTGAAGGAGCAAAGGTGAACGTCGAGAAAGTGATGGACGAAACGTTCCTCGCAAACGCGTATCTCGTTTACGACAAACCCGGCGGAAAGGGTTTCTTCGTCGATACCGCGTTCGATCCGGGCGAGCTGATCGAGCGCGCGAAGGAACTCGATCTCGATGTCTCCCACGTGATCTGCACCCACAGGCACGCGGACCACGTCGCGGGGAGCAGGCTGATCAAGGAACGCCTCGGATCGAAGGTCGTCGCACACGAACTCGACGCCTCCGAAATCCCGACCTGCGACGAAACCGTGAAGGAAGGCGACCAGCTTACGATCGGCGGAATCTCACTCGAAATCCTCCACATTCCCGGACACACGAAAGGACAGATCGCGATCATCGCGCAGAAAGAATATGTCTTCACTGGCGACACGCTTTTCCGCGGCTCTATAGGAGGCTGCGTCGGTCCCGGACACGGCACCTTCGAACAGCTTCACCACTCGATAATGGAACGACTGATGAAACTCCCGCTGGAATGGACCGTATATCCGGGACACATGGAAAAAACCACCGTCGGAGAGGAATGGGAGCGGAATCCGTTCATCCGCGCGTTCCGTGGTATCGACGCGCCCGGGAACTCGATATGCGAGGCCTTCGGACGGGCGGCGGAACTGAAGGTCATCGCGCGGGACTACGACGGCGGAAAGAAAGCATGGATACGGTTTCTGGACACGAATCAGGACGCGGTCGTTCCAGGGAGCAGGATTGAAAAATTAGAAATCAGGGATTAGGAATTAAGGACGCGTAAAATTATAAGTTGCCGAAAATCGCGCTCAGATTTGCGTCAGGTTCGATTCGCACGATTGAGTCAAACCACAGTCGTAGCCATAGTTCCGATGAGCCATTACCTCGACGTTTCGGGACGACTGAGCGCGATGTGAAATTGGCGCGAAGACGTGATGCGAGATGGATTACTTATTGTTTCGCGCCTCCTAAAGGGGTTCGATTCGCTTTTTTCTTTTTACGGTTGAAGTATTCAACGAGTTTGTCCACGTAGTGCAACCGTCCCGCCTGCACGATATCCTTTGTGCTCTTTGTGGCTATTCATTTTCCATCAACCGCAAAGAACGCGGAGATCGCAAAGAGGATCATCCAATTCACTTGCCGATTCATCGATGAACTCAATGATCTTCTGGAACTCGACGCGGGCTTCTGTTACGCTGGTTTCGAAATCTAAAGCGGTCATTTTCTTACCTCCTCGGGGATTGGTCATTGGACCGGAATTAAAATGTCCCAGCCCTTTTACCATGACCCGAGGAGCACTTTTAGTTAGTCGTCCCAGAAAAACAGCTTTTCGGCACGAGACCGGTGAAAAGCGGGCCGACTACGCCGCGGGGGGCGGGTTCAGTTCGCAAGACCATCGGTTCAC
>JANLHZ010000089.1 GCA_024653775.1 Planctomycetota bacterium
CGTAGTGTGCTCGTGAGAGCATATTTTCGCGGTGTGGTGGATCAAAGAAACGCCTTACGGCGCCACTACGAACGCGAACTACCCCGTGAACGGTTACATCCGAACAAAGATTTTAAAGGAGCGGACGGACGTCGCGGGGCATAGCCGATTGGGACCGGGTAGCGTCATTTTTGTCGGCTCCTGAGACAATTTATGTTAGTATCGAGAATTGCACGGCAGATTAATGGCGCGCCAAAGTCGATTTAAATGGCGCTTGGCTCTCAATCTTTGTGCAATTTGAGTCGAAGAAGCTCCGGTGCGGTTTGGTGATTAATGTGACACGTACTGAACGCTGAAATTAAAACCGCGCTGAAACTGTTTAGAATTGATCTTTGGTGGCGTTTCAGCCACAGCTCATCGGTGCCAACTATGCGAGTACTTTTTGTTTACCCAAGTATCGATTGCCCGCCTGGGATCAACCACGGACTCGCGGCGATGTCCGGGGTTCTGAAGTCGGAGGGTCACGAGACGCGGCTTGTCCACGTCTGCGACGAACTCTGGCAGATTCCGTCATACGACGACATCCTCGCGCGGATCGAGGAGTATAACCCGCAGGTCATCGGCTACTCGGTGATGAGCCAGCAGTACTCGTGGGCGAAGAAGCTTGCGGAATACGTCAAGATCAAAAGGCCGGACATCGTGAACGTCGTCGGCGGCGTCCATGTGACGATGGTCCCCGACGAGGTGATGAAGGATAACGCGGCGTGGGACGTCGTGATGCCGGGCGAGGCGGATTTCACATTTCTCGAGCTAGTGAACCGCATCGAGCGCGGAAAAAGCTACCACGACGCGCCCGCCTGCCGGATTCCCGCGAAGGACGGTCGCGAGGCGATTGTGAACCCCGTCTCGGCGTATCCGGACCTTTCGACGCTGCCGCCGAAGGACTACGAGCTTTTCGATCTCGACCACATCATCCGCACGAAGAAGGGCTGGTTCTCGATAATCACCAGCCGCGGCTGCCCGTACAAGTGCACGTACTGCTTCAACTGGGAAATCGTCGAGATGTACAAGGAAGACGGCGCGATCAAAAGCTCGAAGGAGTACCTGCGCCACTATTCGACGGATAGAATCATCCGCGAGATTCTGACGATGAAGCGCGACTATCCGCACATCGGAACGATCATTTTCGACGACGACCTTTTCACGCTGAATAAGCCATACGTCCTCGAGTTCACGAAGGCGTACAAAGAGTCGGGGATCGACCTTCCGTTCGTGGTTAACGCGCATGTGCAGCGCTTCGACGACGAAATGGCGCTCGCGCTCAAAGACGCGGGCTGCATCATCGTCAAGTACGGTCTCGAATCCGGAAGCCAGGATATTCGCCAGAAAGTGCTTATGCGCTTCATGCCGAACAAGAAGATCATCGAGAGCTTCCGCGCGGCGCAGCGCCACGACCTCCACACGAGCGCGTTCATAATGTTCGGCCTTCCCGGCGTGGAGGAAAATCGCTTCGAGACCCGCGAGCAGGTCGAGGAGACGCTCCAGATCTGCGCCGATATCGAGATGGGACGCTTCCGTTGGGCGCTGTTCTATCCATTCCCCGGCACTGCGGGCTACGCGCAGGCGGTGGAGAAGAACCTTATCGACTGGGACAAGTGGCGCAGCGTCGGCAACTACTTCGACGGCTCGTGCCTCGATTTCTCGCCGGGGCATAACCTTTACCTTCAGAAGCTCGGCGCGCTTTGCAACTGGTACGTGAACGCGCGGACTTCGTGGCCTTCGAAGGAGATCTACCAGAAGCTCGTGAACGAGGTCGAAGCTATGGACGCGGAAACGTTCCAGCGGGAAAAGGACGCGCTCATAAAGCATGATCGCGAGCTTAGCGAAGAGCTGATCAAGAAGGGCTGGCGGCACTACTCGATCCGCTACGCCTCCGTGATGGGCGTCGATTCCGACTACATCATCTGGGAGCGCGAGCAGCAGAAAAAGCAGATGAGCCTTCAGACTGTGACGTACACGCTCGACTGATTTTTGAATTTTGTGTTCAGGTTGAACTCACCGCTGCGACATTCACCCGTCGATCTTCATTCCGGTTGATGCCGGTATAATGTTTTACGCCTCCTAAGACCGCGGCAAGACAAATTCCGTCCTTGATTTTCCCACAAAACCAGAGAGTATGCGTATCCATGGTCAAGGGAGTGCCTTTTTATCAAATCTGACAATTCATACAGCGAAATCAAGGGTTATCGGTCATGAACTCCATAAAAGCTATTTCCGTATTCAGCCTTTTGCTCAGCGTAGTGCTCTGCGTCGGCTTCGCAATGGCTCTCAGCAAGATTCAGACCATAGAAGGAGACGTCACTCTAACCAATCGTTCCGTAGAGACGCTCAAGGCAGGCGTTGACTTCGTAGGCGAGCGCGAAGACGTCACGCTGAACGATTTCCTCGCGGTGGAAAAGCTCGCGAGGGACGCGAACAACGACGTTTCGATGATCAAAAGCACGTACGAATCGCGGATCGCGGAGCTTGAGGCGCGTAACGCGGAACTTGGACGGAGGGTCGAAGCGCTCGAGATGAAGCTCGCTAACGCCGTGGTAACGGAAACGGGCGCGATCGAAGGCGTCGCTCCCGCAGAAGTCAGCGCGGGCGGCGGAGGCGGATTCCCGCAGATTCCGGGGCTGGACCCGAATACCGACCCGAGGGCCGCGTTTGGCGAAATGCTCGGGAACATTTTCCGCGGAAACCTTCCGGGACGGGGCGGCCAGGGCGGTCAGGGCGGAGCGAGCAATCCGGATCAGCAGTTCGCCGCGGCGCAGCGGATGGTCCAGGGATTCCAGGGTGACACGGGAGTTCAGCTTACCGAAGAGCAGGCTCAGAGTCTCGCGAAGGACATCATCGCGCAGGTCGAGGAAGTCCGTGCGGAAAGGCAGAGTTACGAGGATCGCGGCATGCCGGTCGATGAGGCGATGAACCGACAGATTCGCGATACCGCGCGGAACAATATGGATAACCGCATCGTCGGATACCTCGATCCGCTCACCGCGGAAAAGTTCAAGAGCTGGCGCAACGCCCGCGGGAACTGAACTTCCGACGTCCGCTTGTTCGTGCTCGTCACATCGCGACGCCGTCGAAGGATTTTCTGAAGTGTTCCGCGGCTTCGTCATAAGCGCGGCCGTCGAAATAAATCTGCCCGCCTCGGAGGATGATGTACCTCGTCGCGAGATTCTGCGCGAATTCGAGGTCGTGCGTGACCATAATCGTCGTCCGACCACCTTCGCCGAGGTTTCCGAGAAGCGACAGCAGCAGCTCCTTGTGTTTTATGTCAAGCCCGGTAAACGGCTCGTCGAGAAGCATCAGAAGCGGATCGATCAGGATGACCCTGGAAATCGCGGCGCGCTGAAGCATTCCCCGCGAGAAGCCCGACAGCGGCTCGTCCGCGCGTCCTGCGAGTTCGACCTGCTTCAGAATTCGCGGGATCGCTTCGGACTTTCTTTCGACGTCGTAGAGATCGGCGAGCGCGGAGAGATTCTCGCGCAGGGTCAGATGATGGGAAAGCAGGGTTTCGTGGCTCAGGTAGCCAACGTATCTGCGGATGCTTTTTCGATGTTTCCAGATGTCGTGCGGCCCGATGTTTATGCCTCCCGAGTCCGCCTGCGCAAGCGTCGCGAGAATCTTCAAAAACGTGCTTTTTCCCGCCCCGTTCGCGCCAAGGAGCATTACGAACTCGCCTGGTTCGACGACCAGATGCGGAATACTGAGAGCCGTTCTGTGTCCGTATCGCTTTACGAGGTTTTTTACGAGAATTTGTTCCATTTTGCAGACAGTTGGGCGAGATGTTCCTTTGGTGAGCCTAAATTGCGGGATTCATAGTTGACGGACGCGGTTCCTTATCCTATGCTCGAAGGACTTCACAAAGACACAAAATATTTAAGCCCAGGGCAATTACATAATTGCATATTGTGAGCTGCGCAAGGTAGCCGATTTTGTTTTTAAGGGGACCATTATGTCGAACGAACGAGAGAGATATGAGCTGGAGCTTATCGAACTCCAGAAGAAATACAATGAACTCGTAAACGAAAATTACCGCCTTCTGAGGTCTGGCGGAGTACCGCAGTCCAAATCGAACGATGCAAACGTGAACGAGGTCCGAATGTCGTCGAATTCAACATCGAAAAATTCAGCGGAAACGAGCGTCGCTCCTTCGAACGGGGGGACGGAAGAGAAGGTGGAAGTTCTGCAGGAGTCGCTCGAATCGAGCTTCCGAGGCGAGGACGTCGAGCGCGTCGTTACTCCCACTTCGACGTATCCGGAAGTCCCAGCGCAGGATTCTGCGACCGAGGACGATCGCGCCAGGGAGTTCGACGAAGACGAGGAGTACAGTCTCGATGAGGGCGCGGAGGCTCCCGCGGTGAATCGCGCAAGCGACGTTCTCGAAACCATCCTCGACGAGCTTTACAACATAGGCGAGCGACTAACGTATCTCGAGGAAAGCGTCAATTGCCTTCTCGACGCGAGGCCTGAATCGAACAGCCTGAAGGTCGCGGTGCTCGTCGACGTGCAGAATATGTATTACGCGGCGAAGAAGCTCTACGGCGCAAGGCTTTCGTATCAGAAGCTGCTCGACATCGTGCTGTACGGCAGAGTTCTTTACCGCGCGGTGGCGTACGTCGTCAACCGCGGCGGCAACCAGAGCCAGTCCCATTTCCTCGACCTGCTCACGAGCACGGGATTCGAGGTCCGCGTGAAGGACGTCTCCGAACGCGAAGGCACTCAGAGCCGCGGGTCGGAATGGACCGTCGGAATGAGCATCGACGCGATGAATCTCGCCGACAAGGTCGATGTAATCGTTCTCGTCTCCGGCGATGGCGACTTCACCGAGACGGTCCGCGCGATAGAGTCCCTAAGCGTCCGGGTGGAGGTAGTTTCGTTCGAAGATACGACCGCGAAGGGGCTTATCGACGCCGCGTCGGCCTTCTACGCGCTCGACAAGGAAGCGCTCTACGAACGAGGTTCGACAAACGAAATCCAGCTTTCCGAGGAAGGTCAGCAGATCGTAAAGCCCCTCGCTGACAGCAACTTCGATTCTTACTCAGAGGAGCGGTTCGTGGATTCGAAGTTCTCTCAGCGCAGGAAGAATTCCGGCTCGAACGACGGGCGAAAAGACCGCGCGACGTTCAAGAAGGTTCAGTCGAACTCGCGCCCATCGAACGGCGAAAAGTCGCATCCGAAGCCGCAGAATTTCGAGCAGTCCCGCAGCCCGCAGCCAGTCGACGCGGCGCCCGCGTACCACCCGAAACCACGGACTCCGCACGAAAGCGCGACGTACCAGCCGTTCCACGAGCACCTGGGTGACGGTGATTGAAGACCGCTATACGGTTCGTAGTGTGCTCGTCAGGGCATATTAACGCCTTACAGGCCACTACGAACAGTTGATCGCCAGGATGCGAATCGTCATTTCTGTGCGCTTTTGAGCTTGTCGCAGATTGCGTCGACGTTTGTCTCCACGCCCGCGAGAATACCGCCACGGATGGTGGTGTCCTTCTGGTTGAACGCGAACTCTCCGCCTGCGAGACGGATTGCTTTTTTCCGCGCCGCGATCAGGAGCGCGAGTCCGCCGCAGATGTCCCATTCGCAGCGATTCGTGAGCGAGATCGTGCATGGCGAAAGTCCCATAGCCACGCGAAGAAGTCTGTACGCCATGCTTCCGACGGGTCTCATCGGTACGCTATCCGAGATAAGCGCGCGGATTTTGTCGGATTCGAATTCCGTGCGGCTGACGAGTACGTCCTTGTCGCTTCTTTCGCCGCCCGCGCTGTCGCTGACGATGCCGAACACTCTGAACTGACCCGTGACGGTGTTCGCGACGCCACCTTCGCCTGTCGCGGGATTGTAAACCGCACCAAGCAGCGGCGCACCATTATGAACCAGCGCCGCGGAAATCGTGTACTCTGGAATCCCGGCAAGGAATTCCCTGGTGCCGTCGATAGGATCGACGATCCAGATCCAGTGACGTCCCATTCGGTAAGGCGCGTCCAACTCCGCCTCGGAAAGCCAGCCAGCCTCGGGCTCAAGCATCATAAGACGCTGATGAAGATCGTCGTTGACGACCTTCTCCGCGTACGTCTCGGGCTGACGGTCTGATCTATGAAACTTGCCGGTGGTCGCGTGGTCGCACCTTTCGATCAGTCTGCCGGCGTGAATTACGCTCTCCTCCAAATCGTCGAGCGACACCGGCGGTGCCGGATGTTCTGCTACCTGCATACATACCTCCATTGCTGCCGGGCAGGCGTTCGAAGCTGCAATCTCGAGCGCCTCCGCATTCCAATTGCTGGAAAAAGATCCTCCACAATTAAATCTACCATGTTTTGGCTTTCGACGAAGTCCCTCGAACGGTTTATCCGAATCCGCGAACGCGTTCGATGAGTTCAGGTCAGACGCTTCCGATTCCGATCGCAGTGCGCCCCAACAAGGCAGTGGCGCGGAGAGCGCGGAGCTTCGCAGAGAAATTAGATTGGCTTTACTCATTCATCCGCACTGTTTGCTACAAACATCCCACCCCTCTGGGGCTTTCGCGGAGTGGCACGGGCATCTTGCCCGTGGGATTTCACGGACGAGACGTCCGTGCCACTACAAACATTCCACCCCTGACGGGGTGATTGCAAACCTTCTAATTTACAGTTCATCATTTTTAATTCTGTGTTTGGCGTTTAGTCTACTGTCTACCGACAACAAACTACCGATAACGAATCGTGGACTCGACATCGCCAAACAAAATGCATTCCCGCACCGGAAGCGTAATCACGCAGGCCGACGCGGTTTTCGCCGGGGGCGGAGTAAAAGGCATAGGACTAATCGGCGCGCTCAACGTGGCAAGCGAAATGGGGATCGCCTGGAAGCGCGTCGGCGGATCGAGCGCTGGAGCCATCGTAGCCGCGCTGGTCGCCGCGGGGTACGAAAACGAAGAACTGAAGAACATCTTTCTCGACGAATTCCCGTACAGAAAAATGCGCGAGAAAAACATACTGAACTACCTGAGCTATCCCGGCGCGCTGATGAATCTTTTCTTCTACCTCGGGCTGTGGAACAGCACGCCGCTTTACCGTTTTCTGCAAAAAAAGCTCGCGGACCGCGGAATCGTCACGTTCGCGGATCTGAGACGTCAGACGGACGTCGAACTGCGCGTGGTTTGCTCCGACATTACCCGCGGACGAACGGTCGTGTTCCCTCGTGACCTCGTGGATTACGACATCGACCCGGACACCTTCGAGGTTGCGCTCGCGGTGAGGATTTCGTCGGCGCTGCCGCTGGTGTTCCGCCCTATACACATTGCCGGATCGAACTTCGTCGACGGCGGCATTCTTTCGAATTTCCCGGTGTGGCTGTTCGACGTTCCGGACGGAGTCAAGCCCAGGTGGCCTACGATCGGGTTTCGTCTGATGGATCCGAACCGCGCCGCGTGGAAGGAGAAGAAGGGCATCATCGCGTATCTGATGAGCATTTTCACTACGATGCACGACGCGCACAATCCGCAGGTTGCGGATTCCGACCGCATGCGGACCATCAGCATTCCGACCCTCGGCATCCGCACAGCGGACTTCGGAATCTCTCGCGAGCAAAGACTCGCTCTTTACGAAGCGGGGCGCGACGCCGCGAAACTGTTCTTCCAGCTCTGGCATTACGACGTGCGGGAGCACAGGAGGAATAGTTAAGAGTTAAGAGTTAAGAGTTAATAAGAGACTGTTCACTGGACGTTCGCGATAAATCGCAAACGGAAACTAAAATCCTCCGCGCTGCAGAATTTAGGACACCGACGTTTTTAACTTTTTTGTTCTGACGCTCACGCTGATTTGTAGTGACAGTGTCGTTAATAAATAACAATTAGACACTGTCCGCTGGAAGTTACCGATAAAATGACGCCGAAGGGCGTTGTTGCACAAATGCGTGATGGTGAAATCCTTCTCCCTCCGGGAGAAGGGAATTGAAGCCCGTCGATTTATGCAACAAAGCCATTATTAATTGTTAATTATTAATTGTTAATTATTAAGGGGGAATTATAGTTACAACCGTGTTTGGAGGTTCGGGTGCATAGCGTGGATTCCGGAACTACGATAAATGAGACATAGGACTCGTGACACATTAAGTCATCCATCTCGCATCTCATATTCGCGCCATATTCACATCGCGCTCGGTCGCCAAATCCTCATCGGAACTGTAGCTACGACTCCGGTTTGGCTCTCTCCCGCAATGCGAACCTGGCGCAACTCTGAGCGCGATTTTGTACGACTTAATGTATCGCGAGTCCTCATAATCCTTGCCGCGCTTGTGCTCATCGTTTGCGCTCCGCCCGTAATCTCGGCCCGCGAAGGTCTGACGGAAAATCAAACGGAAGACGCGATCGATCGTGAAATTCGAGAGTGGCGGGAGCGAATAGCCGCGGAGCGGAATCGAATCGATGAAGACCGCATCGCGCTGACGGACAAAATCGCAGAGCTTCAGCGGGAAATCGACTCCGGCTCGGAAGCCACGGCGAACCTTGAAAGCCAGCTCGACGCGCTCACGAATGAACTTGCGGAAATCGAGGCGAGGATCGAACGAGAATCGCAAACCGCGGAATCTCTCGAAAGATTCATTGCGTCGAGACCGGGGGGCAGGAACGAGGTCGCAGGCTCCGGCGTTCCGGCACTCGATGAGCTGTTCGCGCAGTCGATGAAGAAACTTCGCGACGGAAGCGCGGTCCGCGTCGAAACCCGCGAGGTGATCTTCCCCGGCGGACTGACGCGTGAGGCGAGCGTCGCGTTCGTCGGGAACATTGCGTCCTTTGCGAAGGACGAAGACGAGGTGTACATCGTCGATTCCGAGGCGGACAGGCTCGTCGCGCTCGAAGTGACGCTTTCGTCCGAGGAACGCTCCGCGATCGGGAACCTCTTCGAAGGTCCGCACGCGGACGGAATCGGCTCGGCGCCGCTCGACGTGACGGGCAGCGCGAACGTGAGCGAACGCAGGATGCGCAAGTCGTTCTCCGACTACTTCAGCGCGGGCGGACTCGTGATGTATCCGCTCGCGCTCGTCGCGCTTGCGGGCCTTCTGATTTCGGTCGAAAGATTCGTTTTCGCCTTCCGTCATAAACGCGCGCTCAAATCCGCGGAAACCGTGTTCGCGTCGCTTCGGAACTCCGGGGACAGCGCGAAGTCGATCTCGGAATGCCGGGGGAAGCTCGGAGCGATGAGTCTGCTTGAAACCGCGCTTTCGAACGCGTCGTCCGATGACGCGGAACTGAGGACGGAACTCCTGCTCGCGTCGTTCATCCCGAAGTTCGAACGCGGCCTCGGCACTTTGTCGTTGCTTGCGTCGATAGCGCCACTTCTCGGACTGCTCGGAACGGTGACTGGAATGATCGGAACGTTCAACGCGATCACCGTGTTCGGCACAAGCGATCCGGGAGTGCTCTCGAGCGGTATCTCCGAGGCGCTGATTACAACTCAGGCGGGGCTGGTGGTCGCGATTCCGCTGCTGCTGTTCCACAGCATGATTGCGAAGGACGTCGACACGCTCATCGCTAAGATGGAACAGCTTGCAAACGACTGCCTCGCGGAAACGAAGTCGCGGCAGGTATCGAAAGGCGACTGAGGTATTCAGTCCCGGTTTTTTTATTAAGTCTGTGACCTTCGTAGACCTGATAAATATACTCCTAAGGAGTCGTGCCAAAATAAGTTTACGAATTTCACGCTCAGATTTGCGTCAGGTTCGCATTGCGCGATTGAGTCAAACCGCAGTCGTAGCCATAGTTCCGTCGAGGATTTGACGATTGAGCGCGATGTGAAGATGGCGTGAATATGTGATGTGAAAACGACAACTTATTTTGTCACGACTCCTTAACTACGCGATCTAAGTGCACGAAAAAGGAATGGATATGAACTCGTTCGATTTGAATATGATCTCTAAAGGCGTAATCATCCTTCAGGAAGGCGAAGCCGGAGGCGAAACCGGAACGACTCCCGCGGAAGATTCCGGAGGCGAGGTTGTCGCGCCCGCGGAGGGAACGCCCGCTCCTGCGCCCGCGCCTGCCGGTGAAAATCAGACGGCTCCAACTGGAAACGGGACCGAAGACGAAACTCCCGCGCTGACGGGGCAGGACGGATCGAATCCCGAGGGCGCGCAGCAGCCGGTTGGATGTTTTAGCGATCCGAGCATGCTTCTGATGATGGGACTCACGGTGTTCGCGATCTACTTTCTGATCCTGAGACCGCAGAAAAAGCAGCGCGAGGAACGCCAGAAACAAATCTCTGCATGGCAAGTCGGTGACAAAATAATGACCGTCGGAGGAATGTTCGGCTATATAGTTCACAGGGATGAAGAGAAGGGCGAGGTGACAATCGTCCCGCAGAAAAATGCGAAGGAACCCCGTCTGACCTACCGACTCGACGGCATCCTTCAGAAAATATCGACGGACACTCCGCCAGAGGAAAAGAAAAGCTGATGGCAATGCAGGTCAAACTTTCAAGGGCAGCATTACTAACATTCGTATTCGCGTTCATTTTCGCGGGCTGCAAAACCGGACCTGGCGAAGTAGTCACGGGTGAAGATACTCCGGAAGAAAACGAGAACTCCGGAGCGGGGGAGAATGCGAACCCGGAGAATTCCGAGGTCGTCCGCCAGGCGGAACCTACGCCGACGCTGGAGGACTTGAATCTCACGAATAGAGCCGCGCCGGGCGAGCCGCAGTCTACGAGGGCAGGTGAAAACGTTCCGCCCCGCATCCGCGGCGGCGGAGTAGAGTACTCGTTCCCGGAGGAGTCAGCGACCGCGGAGGAAGAGGCCGCGGAGATTCGCGCCTACGTCGGCGAGCCGGGGTATTACTATTACAGATTCCGCGCGCTTCCGCTTCCGACTGAGCAGAGCTGGATCGAGGTCGAAGCGGGAGTCGCCCTCGTCCTTTCGCGGAGATTGCAAAGTCAGGGCTACGCGGCGGACGAAATCAAGATCGATCTTATAGGGTCCGATATGATTGTCGTCGGCATAAAGGAAACTGACGACGAGCGGATTCTGAAGATGCAAATGATTCTGACTGATCGCTGCGACCTCGGCGTGTACACGTTTCCAGCGGAAGTCTGGCAGAACAACATCGAGTATCCTGAGGTGATGTCCGGGCCGGGCGAAGGCTACGATTACCACTGGTTCAGGGTCGCGCTGATTCAGAACCGCGGGCCGGAAAGCGATGGTTACGTGGCGAAAAAAGAGCGGCTTATGGTCAGAAGAACCTACGCGGACAAACTCACAGGTAACAACGTCTCGGAAGCGATAGTCACCGATATGGGCGACGGCACGTTTTCACTGACGGTTTCGCTGAAGCAGGAAGTCCACGCGGACTGGCGGGCGAGGTGGGAATCGAAACTCGGACAGAGTTACGTCGTAACTAAAAAGCAAGACATAGTTGCACTTGCGGTCGTGGACGAAATCTTCCTTCAGGGGACGATCGTGGTTTCTGGCTTCACCGACCTTTTCGAGCTGAACCGTTTCGCGTCGCTTCTCCAGCTTCCGCCGCTCGAGGCGGTCCTCCACGAGATCGGCGGCACCCGCGGCGGCGAAGACGAATAAACGAATTCAACGGGATCGAACACGATTTCCGTAAACTGGGTTTTCATCCTGAGTTACGCAGAGCTTCGCCTCCTTAGGCCTCGTAACAAAATAAACTACGCTCAGATTTGTGCCGGGGTCGTGGTTCCCCGAACCGAACCTATGCTATTCATAGTGAACGTTCGGTGAACCACGCCTTATTGAAGCGTCTGCCTGGATTTCCGGGTGTGGCACGGGCATCTTGCCCCTGGAAACACGGACGAGACGTCCGTGCCACGTGGTTCCCCGAACCGAACCTATGCTATTCATAGTAAATGTTCGGTGAACCACATTCCCTGAATTACAAAACCGGCGTCCTCGCAGTTCTTCAGCGCCGAGACGCGGAGAGCGCGGAGATTCGCAGAGA
>JANLHZ010000325.1 GCA_024653775.1 Planctomycetota bacterium
TGACGCGCGTCCTGACTTTAGGCTCTACCCCGATTTTGTCGACGGAACCGAATGGACAAAATCGGGGTAGAGCCGCGAATTTTATTGGTCAAACCGAAAGCTCTGGGGTATCGTTTACAGGTATGTAAACGCCCCGGTAATCGCGACAATTTGAGATTTACTGATCTATGAACAAACAAGACGCGACTTTTTACCTAATCTCGGCGGCACTTCTCATATTCGGAATCTGGTATCTCTTCGGAAGAGGCGGGGGCGAACAATCCCTCGAAACGATCCCCGAAGCGGCGTCGCCCACAATTCCGGGAATCGACGCGACTCCTCGGACGAGCGATGAAATCGTCGGCGCGACCGCAGAGAACAATTTCGTCGATCCGAAAGCGCTCGTCTCGGAAGTGCTCCCCGAGCTTTACTCCACGAGACCAAAGGAAGAGATCGCGGAAATCGTCGCGAATTTAGGCGATGAGAAATTCGAGAAGTTTCGCGCGGAGAGCCACGAAATCCTCGTTCGCACCACGTTCCGGCATCCGAACCAGCCCTTCGAGGACTGGCAGTGGCAGGACACGATCAACCGTTACCGATGGATGGGCGAACGCGGTGTTCAGGATCTCACTAACACGCTGAACGCCCCGTATTCGAGGAACGGCGGCCGCGATCAGGTCACGGAGACGGAGCGCGAACACGCCGCGTTCGTGCTGCGGGAGTTGATCGACCCGCGCTCCATCGACGGCACCCTGAAGTTCCTCGAGAACAGTTACGACACGGGCGCATTCCCCCGGCAGAGGCGCAAGACCACCGAGGCGATCGCGATGATCCCGGAGTGGAAGATCGACGCGGTCCAGAAGGTCCGGATGTCGGACATGTTCAGGCGTCAGCTTACGGAAGAAACGGATCGCGACACGAAAGTCCGCGCCGCGAGGGGACTCGCTAACCTCGGCTTCGAGGAAGGCTTCGTGTGGCTCGAACGGGACTTCTGGGACAACAAAAACCAGATCTGGTCCGTGTACACGCTCGAGTTCATCGCGACACTCAACAACCCGCGGTCACGGGACTTTTTCCGGCAGGTGCTTCTGGACGACGTCACACAGTATCCGCCGAATCTCGAGGAGGAGTACGACAAGGTCTGCCTGCAGTACATCCGCAATCAGGACGAACCGGAGTTCTGGCTGAACATCGTTTATGAAGTAAAGACTAACCCGCGTTTCGCCCTTGGCACGCGCGACTTGGCGCAGACGGTGTACGACAGGCTCGAGGCCGGCAGGAGAGACTGAACCAGGCCTTAGAAACTATCTCAAGCAAGCGACATCGATAATTCGGAGCCGTCAAACGAGACGTTTGACGGCTTTTGCGGACATAGACGACCGCGGTCCCAGGTGCCTACGATAGTTTCTTACTGAAGCGAAAGCCACGCGCGCTGGTGCGCAGCAGCCTGGATTTGCAAGGCCACGGACGACGGAACCTCGGTATCCGACGCAATCGATTCCAGCGTTTCGACCTTCGCGGAAGTGAGCGGAGAATCGAGCACCAGCGCAGCGAGATCGCGAAGAAGCTGCGAACGCCTCGGGCGCTGGACCTGATCGATATACGAAGGAATCGTTTTGAAGTAACGGTCCTTTATCTGCTCCGGCTCGGACTTCAGAAACACGTCGACTCCCTTCTCGACGCTCGCCGCGCCTAGCGCGCGCGCAACCGTTACGATGCCTTCCCGCGACATCGTTCCCGAGGCGGAAAGAAAATACACCGCGGCCCAAAGCTGGAAATTGCGGATCGTCTTCGACTGCTCGTCGAGCCTTACGAGGTAGCGCACGTCGAAGATGCTCGACAGACGCTGGGTGTGCGCCTCCGACTGCGCGTTCGTGAACCGCGCGCGACTGACGTCTAAAAGCGACGACGCGACTTCGCCTTCCGCGAAAAATTTCAGCGCGCGAAGCCTTACCGGGTGGAAAGGGTGCAGCGTGTCCCAGTCTTCGCCGGTCTCGGGGAATTCCGCGGGAAGCTGCGGCGCGTCGCGGAGGTCCGTGAAATACGCTCCGAGGTCGTCCTTGTACTTGCCGGAAAGTCCCGTCGAGGCCTGTAGCATCGCCTTCACCGCCAGACTGTAATCCTGGCAGAAAAGAAGCCCCGCGCGATCGGCGCTCAGAACCGCGAGCTTGCTCCAGCCGTCCGAGGAAAGTCCCGCGCGGCTTCTGTCCGGCGCGCAGCCGTGGAAGTACGCGGACGGTCCGGTGGCGAGGAGTTCCGAAAACGCGAGCGCGAATCCGACTACGAACATAAGTTCGCGGTCGCCCAAGGAGTTCAGGAGTTCGCCCGAGATCGAGACCTCCGCGTTCTTTGCTGAGCTTTCGAATGAAAGTCCTCGCGTAGGTCCGGAGGCGATGACAATCCGCGGCTTCGTCGTCAGCGCGAACACTTTCGAAAACCTCGTTCGGAGGTCTTCGATCCTTGGCGTCAGCTTCCATGAACTCTCGACCCCTGCCGAAACGCCAGGGCGGGCGGTCTCCCTCCGCGACAGAGCGGTCTCAGGCGCAAGTTCCTCCGCGAGCTTCTTTTCCTCGGGCAGGCGCACCTTGTCGAGACTCATCGAAGACGACGGCGTGTTGATTTCAGGAAATGCCATTCTCAACTTCTCCGTGATGACTTTGCTCCCTTGCTTGTTCTGCTGAAAGAGAGAGCATACTAAACTCAGCTCAGGATTCTAATCGAGATTATTTTCGTTTGAGCGCGATCTTGTCATGGGAATGTAATTTCCACAGCAGGAGGAATTAAGAGTTAAGAGTTAAGAATTAAGAATTTAATTTCTGACTACTGACTACTATTCCGCAATACTTTTCGCCCCCACCCGGAAAGAAAAGGAGATATTCTCCGTGAACCTCTGCGCTACTAACACGTGACTTCTTCGCAGGAGACAAAGAAATCTTATTCTCGCAAAGGCGGCAAAGGAAATAGACAGGATTAACGAGATTGACAAGATTTTGAACTTCTCGATTTCCGGAGCGACGAATCTCGACTGTGCTTCAAAGTCGATCTTTAAAAATCTGTGTGAATCGGTGTTAATCTGTGGACAAAATATAAATCTGCGAAATCGGCGTAATCTGCGGATAGTTTTTGGTTCAGGCTGCGATCTCCGCGACTCCGCGCTAGAGAATCTTGTCTCCGGCTCGTCCGCGTCAAGAGTTAGGAGGTAGGAATCGCGGTCAGCAATTCTTGAAGTTCGGCTTTTCCTTGCTGAACTTCGCGCGCATCGCTTCGAGGAAATCTTTGGTGTCGAAAAGAATCGACTGCGCGAAACTCTCAAGTTCCCGCTGCACGGAAGGAGACGATTCAAGACCGACGTTGACGACGCGTTTCACGAGTCCAACCGCGATCGGCGAGCAAAGTTCTATCTCGCTGACGTACTCGCGCAGCGCCTCGCCAAGCTCGACCATGTTTTTCCGTCGCTTCGTTATGAGACCCCACACGCTCGCTTCGCCTATGTCGATTGTCCGTCCGGAGAAGAGCATATCCTTCGTGCGGTGCGGACCGAGGATTCGCGTCGCGCGAGAAGTGCCGCCTATGTCGGCGAGAATGCCGAGGCGGGTTTCCGGAAACGCGAACGTTGCGCTATCCGTCGCGAAAATGAGATCGCACGCAAGCGCGAGTTCGAGGCCGAGGCCGAGGCAGAAGCCGTTCACGAGGACGATCACCGGGATTTCCGCCTGCTCGATCTGATCGAGGGCTTCGCGCTTCTGAGAAATCCACTGGCGCATCCCGCGTTTCCATTTTTCCGGCTCCGCGAAATCCATCTGGAACTGCGCGAAGATGCCGAGGTCGACGCCCGCGGAAAAATACTCGGACGAAGACTCGATCGCAACCGCCCGTGCGGACGGATTATTCGCGGCCTCCGCGATCTTCGCGCTGATGTCGTCGAGCATTTCGAAAGTGAGCGCGTTGCGTTTATCCGGACGATCGATTGTGACGAAAACGATCGAACCTTCCTGGCGAGACCTGATGTAGCTCATAGTCGGTAGTCGGTAGTCAGAAAAATGCGGAGTGCAGATTAGTAGCCGGTAGTCAGTATAATGCAGAGTTCAGAGGCCGCGTGCAGAATTCCAAATTCCTAACTCTTAACTCTTAATTCCTAACTCTTAACTCTTAACTCTTAATTCCAATGGTCCTTGACCTTTCCGGCTGCGGAAACCATCCTTTTAGCAATTGATTCCCCGTCGGTTGGATCCCGTTTTCGGGACGCCTGGATACAGTAAATGCCAAACGTCATAACATTGCACGTCGATGCATCGAAGTACACGCTGAACGCTGCGAGCGTCGCCTGCTCCATTGCAAGGAAGTACGGCTCCGTCCTACACGGAATCGCGTTCGTCGACGTGGACGCCATCTCTGCGGGCGAGCGCGGCGCCGGAATCGGCGCGATCGGATTTCTCGACCGCGTGGTCGACGCGAACATCGAAAAGGCGAAAGACCGCGCCGACGGAGGCCTCCGGAAGTTCCGTGAATCGTGCCAGCGCAGGATGGTGAACCACCGCGCGAGCATTATGTTCGAAGTTGCAAACGAAGGGCTTGCGAGGGAAGGCCAGACCTCCGACCTTATAATCACTGGATTCAGATCCGCGCCCTTCGTCGGAACGGTCGACGACGACACGGAGGTTCTGAGTCAGCTTCTTCGCGCGCAGACCTGCCCGATACTCGCGATTCCGAAAAACTGTACCGACGTCGAAAACGTGATCTTCTCCTACGACGGAAGCGTCAAGGCCGCGAAGGCGCTCCGAAGTTTCGCCCACAATTTCCTGCACGGTCCGAACGTCGACATCAAAGTCAGCGTCATCACGATGAACAAGGACTCCGCTACCGCGAAACAGATTTCCGGCGCCGCGGCGAGATTCCTCGAAAGCTACGGAATCGTGCCCGAAATCCTGATTCTCGAAGGAAACGTCGCAAGCGCGCTCATCGCCCTTGCGAAGTCGAAGGCGCACCCGATGATCGTCCTCGGCACACACTCGAGAAGCGCGATCACGGAATTCCTCTTTGGCAGCACCGCGTCGAAACTCGTCGAATCCGAAGTGTGTCCTCTTTTCTTTTACGGATGAAAAAATGCACATCCACACCCCCTTTCTTCCTCGGAGCCGCGATCTTGCTATAGCGGCTTTAATTTTTGTTCTTGCGTTCTCTCTCTCTGCGCCTGCGTTTGCGGAAGACGCGTCGCCGTTCGCGGAAATGCTGGGTAGCGCGGGTCTCACCGAGGATTCCGCCCAGCTTCCGGCGAATCGCTGGCGCGGCGGCGGACCGCATTCGCTTCCGCTTTTCGACAGACTCTGGGATGACTGGCGCCTTCTCGACCCCGAAACCGAACGCACGAGAAATGTCCTCTCCGCGGCTGGCGGGAGCTTCGGAAAACTTCTCGCGGCGGGATCCGAAAAACTGGACGTCGCGATCGACGACGCTCGAATGGAGGAGCTTCGCGCGGAAGTCAGTCCCGCGCTACTTCCCGAGGCGATAGCAAGGATTCACGAGCGAGCGGGAACTCCTCTCTCTGGCGACGAATTCGCCGCGTTGAAAACGAGCGCTCGAAACGTTCCACTAAGCGTAAACATTATAGCGTCGGTCGTTCTGACCCGCATAAACGTCGCGCTTGATCGACTCGACGCCGCTCTCGGGGACGTCGCAAGCGACCCCGCGCGCCGACGGGCATGGTTCTACAGCGCGCTAAGACTTGCGCTTTTCCAGGGTTTCGACGATGAAACGCTACATCTCCTGTCCGATTTCGACCTCCGACAAATGATCGAAGGCGCGGCTCTACTCGCGGATGCTATGGACGAAGCCGCCCAGCTTATCTCGAAAGACCTCGGCGGGATGGACTTCGAGTTCGCACACGAAACCCCTTACGGCTGGATCGTCCTGAATGGCGATAATGACGACGTTTACGACATCGAACACTATCTGCTCATCGTCGATACGGGCGGAAACGACAACTACGGGTCCGGAGCAACCACCGAGCATTTCGACTGCCCCGTTTCGCTTCTTATCGACAAAGCCGGGAACGACGTGTACAGCGTCGAGAAGGGCGGCGCATTCGGCGTCGGGTTCCTCGGATACGGAATGCTCGCGGACCTCGCGGGCGACGATTCCTACTACTGCGAAGAGAACGGAATCTCCGCCGCCGGCGCGGGAGTAGGGATGCTCGTCGATTACGAAGGCCAAGACAGCTACAAAAGCCGAAGACTGACGCAGGGAGCGGCTGCTCTTGGCGTCAGCGTTCTCTACGACGGCGCGGGCGACGACAACTACTGGACCGTCTGCCAAGGGCAAGGCTACGGCGCCGTCAAAGGCTGCGGCGTTCTTGTGGACACTGGCGGAAACGACACCTATATTGCGGACGACGAAACCGTCATTTATCCATCGGCTCAAACCGCGGAACACAATGCGAGCATGTCTCAGGGAGCTGGATTCGGAAGGCGCGGAAACGCGGAAAACAGCCTTGCCGGCGGCTGCGGAATCCTCATTGACACAGCCGGCGACGACACTTACTCCTCTGGACTTTTCGCCCAAGGCGTGGCATACTGGTACGCCATAGGAATGCTGATCGACCTTGAAGGAAACGACACGCACAAGGGAGTCTGGTACGTTTGCGGATCGACCGCGCACTACGCTATCGCTTCCCTCCGCGACGAATCCGGCGACGACAGCTACACTTCGACGATGAACCAGTCGATCGGCGCGGCCCACGATTACTCGCTGACGCTTTTCCGCGATCTCGCGGGGAACGACCGGTACAACGGTACGGGAAATGCGATCGGTCTCGCGCTATGGAACAGCGTCGCAATCTTCCGCGACGACGAAGGCGACGACAAGTACGAAACTCGTAGCGGTCTCGGACTTTCCGGAGCTCATCGTCCCGAACACCTCAACCTCGGAATCTTCTATGATGGAGCCGGGACGGACGTCTACCCCGCGCGCTATTCAGACGCGAAACCGGGCGAAATCTGGGTCCGACCTCTAGCGGAAAATCACCCGCAAGGCATCGGAGTAGGTCGCGACGTCGGGAATCCGGAAGAAACAAGTGAAGGCGAATAAAGACGTGCCGGTCACTTTCGAAGTGCCCGGCACGTGGAGATCGCGCGCGAGTGAAGGTGAATGCAGCCGGGCGCTCGTAGTGTGCCCGTAAGGGCATACAAAGATAACGCCTGACGGCGTCACTACAAACTCGCCGCGTTCGAGGATGTCCGTTTTACTTTCCCGACGAAGCCACTTCCGCCGCGAGTTTGATTCCGTCGACCATCGCGGCGTAGATTTCCGCGCCCTTCGCTGGATCCTCGTCCTTCTTGTGGAGGTAGTAACTTGGATGGAAGATCGGGACCACCTTCGCGTTGCCCCAGCGCCAGCCGGTGGTGTGATAAACCTTGCCCTGCGCGCGGGTTATCCCAAGTTCCGGATCGCCGAGAAGGAACGCCGCGGAAGGTTTGCCAGCCGCAACGATCACCTTCGGCGCGATAGTCTCGATCTGTTTAACAAGAAACTGCGTACACGTTTCGATTTCGTCCATCTGCGGCGTGCGATTCCCCGGAGGACGACACTTGACAACGTTCGCGATGTACACTTCGTCCCGCGAAAGCCCCGCTTCCGTAATGACAGCGGTCAGCACCTGACCCGCCGCGCCGACGAACGGAATGCCCTGCTCGTCCTCGTCCTTCCCCGGACCCTCGCCGACGAAGAGAATGTCCGCCTCCGGATTCCCGACGCCGAAAACGACCTGCGTGCGCTTCTCCGATAACCGACAGAGCGTGCAGCCCTCGATGGCGACCGCCTGCTCGCGAAGCAGATGAGCTTTTTCGCCCGCAAGCGCGCTCCGCGTGTACAGCACACTTGAAACGCCCGCGCCCGCGAGATATTCCGTCCACCGAACCGCGCTCGTCACCGCGTCCTGAAGTTCCCTGTAGAAGTCCGGAAGTTCGTTCATTCGATAATCAACTCGCGCGCATGTGCGATTTCTCGCGATCCAATCGGCCTGACCTGATCCCGCTCCAGAGTTACAACCGTGGCGGTATTGCCATCGAGCGTGATGAATTCCACCTCGAACGCAAGCGAATCCGCGTAGATATGCACGACAGTCCCGATGTCCCCCGGTTCGAGACCTTCCTCGGGTATGGCTTTGGTGAGCACCACTCGTTCGTGTTCTTTGATCATGAATTCCTTACTTCCTCGCGTGGATAAGCAGTCACCAGTCTCGGCGAGTCCTTTCCGGCATCGACAATCCAGACAGTTCTAACCGCATACGATTTTCCATATAGCGACTCCAAGTATCCATCTAAAACATACTTCACTCCATGAGTGTTTTCCATTTTTGGGGAGACCTCGCCAGTTTTCGCTAACTATTGAAGCGCTTTCGCAAGCGTTTCCCAATCTTCTTGCTCAAAACCGAGCCTCAGGAAAAACGCTGCCTTGCCACCGTTATCCGGGTGCGAGGCGTTAAGCAGATAGTCCTCGATTTTCTCCCGCTCTATAAAGGCGTTTTCCAGGTCCGGCAGCTTCATACGTTTTTACCCTCGACGATTTCGATCTCACCCGGCGTCAGATCGTAGAGTCCGTACACGATTTCGTCTATCTCTCGCGGCAGGGCGCAGGCTATGAAGTGACCTGGTAATCCACGGCTCGCGGGTTCTCGACTCGCTTCGACGCATTCAGAACTTCCATCCCCACAATGTTGCCATCCTTGTCGTAGTCTAGAATGACTCCGGGCTTGTCTTCATCGCTTTCCTCTACCTGGGTGTCGCGAAACAGAATCCGCAGTACGTCCACATCCGGGTCGTAGATTACTTTCATATGGTTTCCTTCCAGTATTTTCCGATGTTACTTGTCCGATAAACCGTCACGATTCGCCTTGGCATTGCGGTTTCGTTCACCATCACGCGCACGAGATACGACTTCCGGTTGATTTCGACCTTCGATTGATAGCATACCACATCTTCGTGGCCAGGCAATACTTGCCCGGGAGCATCCAGTACCAGTTCCACGACGATAAGTGGAATCCCACGTCGCTTCATTTCCGTCCGCGCATGTTCCGAAAGCTCATAACTCATTGGATTTGCCTTCGACGATTTCGATCTCCACCGGCGTCAGATCGTAGAGTCCGTACACGATCTCGTCTATCTCTCGCTCCAGCGCGCTCACGTCCGCGTCCGCATCGCTCTTCTTGGCTTTCAGGATTTGGTCCACCAATCGCTCGATCCGCTTTTGCTGCTCCAGAGTCGAGGAGGGAGTGGGAATTTGCTTGATATAATCAGAGAACGCACGCAGATAGCCACCTCTAACTTTGTTCGATATATTGGAATAAAACCATTCCACCGCGCGTGAATTCAATAACGCTGTCAGCCACTTTTCAGTGCTTGGAATGAAGTAGCACGTGTTGGCTACGTAAATAGTTTCCTCATTCCAAGTAAAACTTTGGTGCTCGTAAATGTCGGGATAAACAATCTTCGTCTGTTCGAATTCTTGCCAGTAGGCGCATGACCGAAGTTCCCAAAAGTATCTTCCCTGGTCGTCTCTGCGTTGGAGCTGTTCCAGTTTATTTCTGCATCCACGAGCATCGGGTTTCTCTAGTTTGATGTCTCGCAGCGATTGAAAGCGCTCGTGAATCGCGGGATACACTTTGCCGAAAATCTTTTCCGCTTCCTTTTCGGATTTTCCAGACCAGGGATGATCTTTGTTTTCAGACGACTCGATTTTGATTAGATACTGCCCTGAGAATTCCACCCTCCACCTTTTGACGTCGCGTCCACGGAGGAAGGGTTTCAGGACTTCCGCGGAAGATGGATGTTCGCTGATGAGTTTGTCCCTCGTCGCGCGGTCAACGACGAAGGCTTCGTTCAGCCCGGTCTTGATGCCGTAGTAAAATCTTCCGCCGACGTATTCGCCGAGTGGAGTTCCCGCGTTACGGAGCTTTTCGAGGAGCCTTAGAACCGCGGGTGATTCCAGTCGCCAGCCGTCGGGTTTTAATTCTTCCTGACGGATTCGCAGTCCGCGCTCGGTGACGATTTGCGCGATTTGCGCGATGCGCTCGATGGGAAGTTCCCGCTCCCAAGTGTACGCGAGCGCGCTATCGTCGGATCCGGGAGCCTTGCGCATTCCAATAAAGATGGATGCGTAAGCGATTGCGTCGAATACTGGAGCATCGCCGAAGTCGATAAGGCGCTTTATCGAGAGTTCCCGCGCGAGGAAGTCGCGCAGTTTTTCGCCGTAACCCGCGCGATAGAATTTGTTCGATGTGATGAGCGCGATGACGCCGTTTTTGCGGAGCAGCTTCACGCCTCGTTCGTAAAAGTATACAAGTAAATCCGCGGTTCCGGTGTAGCACTCGTAGCCTGATTCCTTGAGCGCGGATTTTAGTTCCTTGATGGATTCCTGGCGGACATAAGGTGGATTGCCGATGACGACATCGAATCCGCCGTGTACACCAAACATCCAGGCGGGATCGAAGTAATCCGCGGAAGCGTTCTGGTCGTAAGGATCCCAGGACGCAAGCTTTCTCGCGGAATCCGTGCCCCAACCCGTCGTTTCGAGTTCCGCCGCGATTCCTTCCCGCAGTTTCTGATCGAGGTCGCGATATTTCCTTTTTGTCGCAGGGGTCTTCGCGCTGAAGAGGTTATGCCGTACCTGCTTGAGTTCCTTTTCGAGGAGTTTTACTTCCTTCTTGTCGAAAATATCCCCAAGGGAGTCAGGCTTTTCAATTGGGATCAGCGTATTCGCAGTCGCGAATTTGGTTTCTAGATTTGGAAGTGGACGAACGCCGAAGTTTTCTTTTTTAGCGTCTACCTTCTGGTCCACGATGAGGGAAATGAAAAACCTGAGTTTGCTTATCTGAGTGGCGATGGACTGGATATCGACGCCGTAAATGCAGTTTTCGATGAGGTAGAGTTTTCGACCGTATCCGAGTTCATTTTGCGCGAACGCCTCGAGAATGTCTTTTCTTTTGGCGGACAGATCTTCGTCCAGTTGATCCCTAAGTTCTGAATCGTCGATTTCCATGGCCGAATCTTTACCAGCACTGATTGCGTCTTCTACTTTTTTGATCTGACGATCACGCCAGAGCGCATTGTCCTTATCAAGCTTGCCCAGAATAAATTCGAGCTTGTGCAGAGCGCCCATCGGAAACGCGCCCGATCCGCAAGCCGGGTCAAGAATCTTGCAGTTATCTATCGCGCTGATAATCGCCTTTACCTCGCTGTCTGAAAACTTGTGATCTTCATCGGTGTAAGCGAAAAGTTGCCTGAGTCGGTCGTCGATTTCATTTTTTTGCTCGTGGCTCGCCTCTTTCGGTATAAGCGCATCTTTCAGGTATTCGATAAGAGATTCACCTACCATGTAATCCACGATTTCACGCGGAGTGTAGAAAGAGCCGCTCTGCTTGCGAGCGGTCGTCTGGGTTTCAGGATTATACGACGCAAGCAGATTTTCGAAGACTTTTCCGAGGAGCTCCGGATCGAGCGCGATTTCCTGTTCGATCGGGGTGTTCTCGACAATCGTAAATTTATAGTTGCCGAGAATGTGGATGATTCCGCGCACCTTTTCCTTTTTGCGTTTCTTGTCGCCGTAGATGTCGCTTAGGTCCACGGTTTGTTCGCTACCGAAGAATAGATAGTTTGGAACGTCTAATTTGTTATCCTCCCGATCTGAAAATCCATCCTCGTAGCGGATAACTTCGCCTCCCTGACGCCCCTTGAGTTTTGGGTCTGGAGCGTCAAGACACTCAAAAAGACCGCCGTTCATGAAAGGGACTTTCGTTTCAACGAGCTCAAGGAACGACTTTGGATCGTTGAAGAGGTTTTCATATCGCACCAGGCTAGTAACATTGCGGTGTTGACGCCCTTGATTTCGAAATGCTCGCTTGCCAACTGTTTGGTTGAGAGTCGCAAAGAAGAGGTTCTGCAGAATGGCTTTGTAGTAAACGGTGTTGCTGGAATTCTCATCGAAGTTCTTGAGAATCGCGTTCAGTTTCCCCGGTTTAAAAAGATCCTCTGGAACAAGGTCCTTTTCTTTTACGAACCACACAAAAAGAAGCCGCGTCAGAAGTCTGATAAGGTTTTTAGCGTCGTGCTCCCTGTGCGGGTTACTTTGTTTAAGAAGGTTATCTTTTCCAAGCTTCATATCGTCGAATGGGAAATGGACGTGCTGCATTGCCCAGAAATACCAGTTAGACAATTCACGGTAGAATTTTTTATTCAGAAGTTCGATGTTGAATATCTTCTCCCAGGCTTCGTGAAGATCGTCGAAGCTGGAAACGCCTTGGATGCCAGACGGATCGCAAAGCGAAAAACTTGCCAGGATATCGAGATGGCCGCGATGAGGGGAGGCTATATTTATGTCGCGAATTATGGTTACTTTACCAAGAACGTCCTTGCCGAAGTCACGTTTATTGCGACGACGGTTTATAACCGCGATAGAGAGCTTCCCGCCGTATTCGAAAATCACCATCACCGGCATAACAGAGAGGCGATTGATTTGTCGTGTGATACCTGCAATTCTCCCACGCGGGTAATCGTTTTTTTTCAGGCGAACCGCGAAGAAAAGGTATGACTCCATCAGACTTTTGCGAACTTCATTATCTACAAAAAGCGTGCCCTGCCTTCCAAGTTCATCGTCTGAGAGTTGAAACAGTAGATGTATTTCTTTCCAGTCGTCAAAAAGAGCCTTAGACTTATTGAATCCCTGCGCGAATTCGACGCGAAAATTTTCAAAAAAAGCTTCCTTTGAGCCGCCGAGGTCCAATGTCCGCTTACTTTTATAACCTAGCGCGCCAAGCAGATCGATAGCTGCTGTTTTGAGGTCTAACGAACTGAAATCCTGCACGGATGATTTTATATTTTGTCGGGTATCTTTTGAAGTTCGACCAGTATTTCGAGCCATTGGACATCACCATTTGTTGTGTTATTTTCGAGGTTTTTCAGATTTGATTACAAGCCATGTGACGAGTTCGAAGTCACTTGTATCATTTGGTTGATTTTCCGCTTCAGGGATTACGAATGAACGCTTGTCCTGTAGTCCGCCAACGATACGATTTTTGAACTTTGACGAAATGGCAACTACGCAGCGTTGAAGCAGATTATCGTAGTGACTCATGTTAGCGCCGTTATTGGTTTCCTGGTCGAAAGCGTCACAAAGTTTCTCGTACACCGAGGATTTGCCCGAGCATAGCTGTCTGAAAATAGTGAGTATCTGCTTTGGGTAGACAAAATTCAGTCGTACGTTACCGTCGTCGCGAACGTAAACAAGATAATAAGGTTGCAGAGGATTGATATGATCATTCTGCGGCGCTTTCGTGCTGTCGGCTTTTTGCCTGAGGCAGTAAATAACGCCGGGTGTGATGGTAGTGAATAGATCCTTGTAAGTCGGCACAACGGTGTAAAGACCAAGAGGTGAGTCTTCCAGCGCTACGCGATTGGATTCCAGGAACTTGAGCAGGTCGACGCGGAAATCGTCGAGCGAGAACTCCGTCAGCGAGATAGTTTCGTCCAGGTCTTCAATGTCGAGAACCTCATCGCGTAGTTTTTTAAGCTGCCTGTCCCGATAATGCAAATCGTCGGTTATAAGGTCTTCCAAATCCTCTTGGCGAAGCAGGTTATCATCGAGCGTCGCCGCGACATCGACAAGCGCCATTCTAGCTTCAACGCGATGCTTCAGATTGATATAATTATCGAGATTAGCGGTAGGCCAGAAGTTGACGAGCTGAACCGAGTCATTGAGGCTTCCGATTCGATCAATGCGGCCAAATCTCTGGATAATCCGGACGGGGTTCCAGTGGATATCGTAATTAATGAGAAAATCGCAGTCTTGGAGGTTTTGACCCTCCGAGATACAGTCCGTAGCAATGAGAAGGTCTATCTCGCCATTTTGGGGCATGGATGGGATCTGTGAACGCATCTTCGAGCCGGGCGAAAAATTGGTAAGAATGTGATTGTATTCTTTAGAATGTTTATAGCCAGCGGGCTTAAAATTCGTATCGTTTTTTCCGGTTCCCGTAACAACGGCGGAGCAAACCGATAGCTCATCCATAGCCCACTTATGAAGATGGTCATACAAGTATTCTGCGGTATCCGCGAAAGCGGTGAAGAGAAGAATTTTGCGATTGGGAACACTGTTGCGGTTGGTTTTCGGAAGTTTGATTTTCTTGGCTATGAGTTTTTTTAACTCTAACAGTTTCTCGTCTCGGTCTGGTGTGACGTCTTTCGCCTGAATATATAGTCCGTTGATTTGCCTCTCGTCATGTTTGAGGGCTTTTAGCCACTTGTCAACATCGAGGTGATCTAACTTGTAGGTGAGCTTTTTACCCACTTCCCATGCTTCGCGGATTTCGTCATCGTCCTCGGTGGTCGAAGTCGGATCTATCTCTGAAAACTCGAAATCATCGTTTTTGCCTCGGGACTTTTTAAAGTCTTTCAAGTGCGTCTCAAGTTTCTCGATTTTCTCTATAGTACGTCCCATCGTAAGTTTGAATGAATTCACTGAACTTTCTAATCGCTTCAGGAAGTTCACTTTCATCATACCGATCAGGAAATCCTCGCGTTGAGACTGCGTGAAGTTGCCAACCCGACGCTCATATTCATTACGTATACTTTTCGGAAGATCCTCTCTTAAAAATCTCGATGGATTGAATAATGAGAGTTTGTAGTCGTCAATCTCTTTACTTAGCTTATCGTAGGACATGAATTTGTCCTCACGATCAATATCCGGATGAAGAGTGATCGGCTTTAAACGCTTCGGGAACTGACCTATGCGTTCCATTTCGTGTGCGTAGTATTTTAGAATGTGTTTCCGCGCGCGCGCAATAGTGAGTTGATCGAGGAGCTTAAAAAAGTCAGACCCCAGCCTCGATAGCAGGTCGGCTGTTCGACGCTTAGCGGTTTCTTGTTTCGACCACGTGGTAAAGTGCCCCTGCGCCTTGCGCAGACATTCTTTCACATCAGGAATGCCTAATGATTCTGCAAAGTACGCTTCCTCTCCCGCGGAAATGAAGTAAATTTGATTTCGGAGGTCTTTTAGGTCGTTATTAACGGGAGTCGCGGATAGGAGAAGTACTTTCGTTCGAATCCCGCTTTTGACGATGTCATCGAGAAGACGCCGATACCGGCTTTTTCGTATGACATTCCCGTCCTCGTCTTTCTTTCCAGGAGTGTTATTTCGGAAATTATGGGACTCGTCGATGACTACGAGGTCGTAGTTTCCCCAGTTCAAGGTGTCAAGTTTTATGCCCCCGCTTTCACCCTTTTCGCGGCTGAGATCGGTGTGCGAAAGCACATCGAATCGAAATCGGTCTTTCAGAAATGGATTGAGAAGGTCATTGCTGCGGAAGACGGTCCAGTTGCCACGAAGTTTCTTCGGGCAAAGCACCAGCACGCGTTCGTTTTTCAACTCGAAGAATTTAATAACCGCTAGCGCCGAATACGTCTTTCCGAGACCCACCGAATCGGCAAGTATACAGCCGTTGTAGGCCAGAATCTTGTTTATTATCCCTTTTACGCTATCCTTTTGGAACTCGTACAAGGCATTCCAAATATGAGATTCGAACAGAGTTGTTCGAGCCAGTCGATCTCCGCTGCGATCCACATCATCCAGGTATCGCTCAAACAGATGGAATAGCGTTTTGAAATAGATAAATTCCGGCGAGTGATTTTGATATACCTGTGCGAGGTATTTCAGCACCTCCTCTTTGACATCAATAGAAAAGTGGTCATTCGACCAAAGATTATCGAACCACTGCTTAAGGTCCGTTCGATCTCGATCGGAATCAACTATCAGGTTAAGCTCGATATTTCCACCTCCGGAAACCAATCCAAGTCCCGGTGGAGTGAAATTTGAACTGCCAAGTATTGCTTTTTCGACCCCCTGATGAATTATGTGGTACATTTTACCATGCAGGAGGTTGCTCTGTTTTATTGAGCGGATGTCCACCTTTGATTTGATCCATTCCGCGCATTCACGTGCTACCCGCTTTTGCTGAAGCACGTTCGACAACCGAAGGCCGGAGGAATCGATCATGAATGCTCTCTTCTCTGATCTGGCAGGGTCGAGCGCTCGGACGAATCGAGGCTCACCGAAAAGAAAGTTCATTTTCTCAATATTATCGAGGGATGCCTTAAGAACCTCATAAGTGTAAACAGTGAAGTATGCGGATACCGCGGAAACGTGGGACCCCGGCTTGATTGCCTTCTGAATAAACGCACCCACAGTGCCGCGTGTATGATTGTCGCGGATACCCGAGTTCATATTCACTTTTTCATTCATAAGAAAATCCCGAGAATGGTCTATGTTCAGACCAAACTAGTATACAGGAATCCCGGACACATTTTAGTCTACTTGTGACTCAATACTGTTCGGCACGACTAATGCTTGGCATAATAAGCATGCCAGATTGCCAGAAATGGCGCAAGTTCGGAGTACACTCCGGCGGCGCGCTCCATCTGTACGTTCCTCGGCGGGATGTAAAACCGAATTACCCGGGCTTTTTCTCGTCGGAGTCACCCTCGGCGGGCTTATCTTCCGCGTTTTCCGCGGGGGTTTCCACGAGCGCGTCTTTGGTGGATTCCGCGGGAGTTTCCTCGGAGGTCGCTTCTTCCGCGGGAGCTTCCTCGGCTTTGGTAGCTTCAGCCACCGGAGTTTCCTCTGGAGCATCCTGAGCGGGTTCTTCCTTCGTGGCTGGTTCCTTTGTCTTCGGCGCTGGTTTCGATGAAGGCGCGCCCTTCTTGAACAGCAGCGGTTCGTCCGCGGGGATCAGCGCGAAAAGCACCTGCTCCGCCGCGTCGCCAAGCCGACGTTTGTCCATCCGAAGGATGCGCGTGTAGCCGCCTGGACGGTTCTCGTATCTCTGCGCGAGTTCCCCGAAGATCTTCTTCGCGGCTTTCTCGTTCTGAAGCAGAGAGACCGCCTGGCGGAATCCGCTTAGCTGCTTCGCCTTCTCCCGCGGCGTGTCGTCCTTGGCGCGGTTACGCTTTCCGAGGGTGATCAACTTCTCAACGAATCTTCGCAGGTGCTTCGCCTTCTGAGGCGTCGTGATTACCTTCTCGTTTTCATCGAGGATCAGACTCGCGGCCATGTTTCTACGGAGCGCCACGCGATGCTGCGTGTCTCTGCCGAGTCTTTTTGTGGATTTCAGATGTCGCATTGTTTACTCCGCATTCAAATTTGATCGACCTGGACTCGGTCTTCCTTAGTTGATGATGCCGGGACTCGTCTCAGGCGACTTTCTCTTCGACCTGAGATTTTCGACGTCCATTCCAAACGCGAGTCCGAGCGTCTGGACGCGCTTCTTGACTTCCTTCAGCGTCGTGCGACCGAAGTTTCTGATCTTGAGTAGCTCCGACTCCGGGCGCGCGACAAGTTCGCCGACGTTCGAAATCTTCTCGCCTTCGAGACAGTGGCAGGCGCGAACGCTGAGTTCGAGGTCCGAAATCGGAACGTCGAACTTCGCGATGAGATCGTCCAGCTCTTTGTTCTCGTCGCTCTTCGTCTCTTCCACCGGAGGGAGGTCCGCCTGTATTTCGGTTCCGAGCGAAAAGTAATTCACGAAGGGATTGATGTGCTTCCTGAGAATCTTCGCGGACTCGACGAGTGCATTTTCCGGATCGACGGTTCCGTCGGTCCAGACGTCGAGAACGAGCCTGTCGTAGTTGACGAGCTTCCCGACGCGGGTGCTTTCGATCTTGTAGCGAACGCGCTGCACCGGAGAGTAAAGGCTGTCGATCGCAATGCGTCCTATCTCCTGCTCCGCGAGTTCGTTTTCCTCGCTGACCACGTACCCGCGGCCTTTTCGGACTTCGCAGGTCACTTCGAAAACGACGTCGTCCGTCATCGTGCAGATGACGTGGTCCGGGTTTCCGACGTTCACTCCGGCTGGACACTCGAAGTCCGAAGCCTTGACGACGCCCTTCTTGTTTTTCGAGATGGAAATCGTCGCGCTGGTTTCGCTTTCCGACATAACTATCAGAACCTTTTTGAGGTTCAGGATGACGTCCGTGACGTCCTCGACCACGCCTGTCACGCTCGACGCCTCGTGCGCGACGCCGCGGATCTTGACGGAGACGATGCTCGCGCCCTCGATGCTCGAAAGCAGAATCCTCCGCAGACTGTTTCCGACGGTATGTCCGAAACCGCGCTCGAAAGGCTCGATATTGAAAGTCTGGTGATTTTTATCCTGCGGATCGTCGACCTTGTCGATTCGATTCGGAAGCTCCAGATTACGCCAGCGAATGCGCATTTTTTGACTCCATATCTTTGACCGCCGCGACGACCGCTGATTTTTGCCCTCGTGCTTTTTTCTCCCGGCGTCGCGGCGCCAGTCCGGAAAAAAGCGGGCGGATAACTACTTCGAATAATACTCGATAACGAGGTTCGTCTTGAACGCGTGGGACGCTTCGTCAAGAGACGGAAGCTGAAGCACGTTCGCCTTCACGAGCGGCTTTTCCTGCACGCTCACCCACGACGGAGCCGTGATTCCCTGCTTCTTGCGGGTCTCGAGGTTCTCCGTCAGAAGGTTGTTGATTCGCTCCACGGGCTTCGCGCTGACCTCGTCGCCTTCGCTAAGCTGATAGCTGGGCTTCGTGACCTTGCGACCGTTGACGCGAATCTGTCCGTGAGTGATGATCTGCCTCGCGTGGCGCCTCGAAAGCGCCAGGCCCGCGCGGTAGACGATGTTGTCGAGCCGGCGCTCCAGCAGGATCACGAGGTTTTCGCTCGAGTTCCCCGTCATCCTTCCCGCCTCCTTCACGTAGCGACGGAACTGCTTGTCGAGGATGCCGTAGAGACGCTTCATCTTCTGCGATTCGCGAAGGTGGAGGCCGTAATCCGTCGGCTTCTTCCTCCAGGTGTGCTGCCCGGGAGGATTGGTGCGGGTCTTCTCGCCCTCGAAGGGGCACTTGATGGTGTCGCAACGGACACCCTTCAGGAAGAGCTTTTCGCCTTCTCTTCTGCAAAGTCTGCAGGCTGGACCGTGATAAACCGCCATTGTTTCTCCTTATACCCTTCTTCTCTTGCGAGGCCTGCAACCGTTGTGCGGGAGACGCGTCACGTCCTCGATGGAACGAACCTCCACGCCGATGTTCTGGAGCGCGCGAACCGCGCTCTCCCGGCCCTGACCCGGACCCTTGACCTTCACGTCGACTTCACGCAGTCCCATCCTCTTCAGGTTGTCCGCCATCGTCTCGACCGCTCTCTGCGCGGCGAACGGCGTCGACTTCCTCGAACCCTTGTGACCAGCGGTTCCGGCGGAACCCCAGGCGACGACGTCACCCTTAGAGTCGGTCACAGTGATGATGGTGTTGTTGAACGTGCTCTTGACGTGCACTATACCGCGGGGAAGGTTCCGTTTGACCTTCCTCTTTCCGCCTTTTTTCTTTTCTTTACCCATTAATTACCTCGTGTGGTTTTGAATTCTATTTCTTGCCCGCGATCTTCTTACCGGCGATCGTTTTGCGTGGACCTTTCCTCGTGCGCGCGTTCGACTGAGTCTGCTGTCCACGCACCGGAAGTCCGATTTGGTGGCGGATACCGCGATAGCAGCGGATCGTGCGAAGGCGGGTGATGTTCTGCGCTACGGCTCTTCTGAGCGCGCCCTCCACGGTGTACTGATCCTCGATCAGCTTGCTGAGCTTCATCACCTCGTCGTCGGAAAGCGTGTGCGCGCGCTTGTCCGGATCGATCGCGGTCTTTGCGCAGATCTGCTTCGCGGTGGTCTGACCGATCCCGTAAATGTACGTCAGAGCGATGTAAGTCTTTTTCTTCGCCGGTACGTCAACACCAACTATACGTGGCATATTTACTCCCTCAGGTTATCCCTGCTTCTGCTTGTGCCTTTTGTTCGAGCAGATCACGCGGACGATTCCCTGTCTGCGAATGATCTTGCAGTTTTCACAAATACGTTTAACGCTTGCCTTGACCTTCATTTCTTTACTCCTCCCCCACTTCCGCCTTTCACGCCGCTGCCGCCGCCGCCACGCTTATCTGGCTTCTTGCTGGTGTCGGCGACCGCGCTTTCGGCGTCGGGTCCATCTTCATCGGGCTTGTCTTTCGGCATCCCGCTCCTCTGCAAACTCTGGCGATACACAATCCTGCCCTTCGTGAGATCGTATGGCGACATCTCGACAACCACGCGGTCTCCGGGAAGAATCTTGATCCTGTTCATTCTCATTTTGCCCGAGAGATGGCAAAGGATGGTTTGCTTCGCGAATTCGTCCAGCTCCACCCGGAACTTAGTCCGCGGAAGCAGTTCGCGCACCACGCCTTCGACTTTAATGTTATCTTCCCGTGACATATTCTTTTCTAAAAAAGGACTCTTCTATACCAGTTCCATAACGCGCATTCAAGCGCTGAGTTTTATTGCAAGATCAGCAAGGTCCGCCTCGATTTCCGAAATATCCCGGTTCGCGTCGATATTCTGGAACACTCCGGACTCCTTGTAATACGGTATCAGCGCCGCGGTGTTTTCTTCGTATTCCTTCAGCCTTACGCGCACCTTTTCTTCGGTGTCGTCTTCCCGCTGATACAGGTCGAGTTGCTTTCCGTTCTCGTCCCGTCCGCTCGCGGGCGGAGGATTGAACCGCACGTGGTACACGTTTCCCGTGTTCCGGCACGTTCTCCTGCCGCAGATGCGCTCGACGATGACGTCGTCCGGCACGTCGAAGAAAACCACCACCGACAGCGGCATGTGGTGAATCTTCAGATACCTGTCGAGCGACTTTGCCTGCGCGATAGTGCGCGGAAAACCGTCGAAAAGGAATCCCTTCTTTGCGTCGTCCTCCTCGAGCCTTTCCGCCACGATCTTCAGAACGATCTCGTCCGGAACTAGCTTTCCCTCGTCGGCGTACTTCTGCACTTCCATTCCGAGCGGAGTCCCGGCCTTCTTCTCGGCGCGGATGAGATCTCCGGTGCTGATATGCGGAATCCCGAGCGTGGAAGCGAACTTCACGGCCTGGGTTCCCTTGCCCGCTCCGGGTGGTCCTATGAAAACGACGCGGGTCATCTTCTCGACCTCCTCTGCCTGCCGCCGCCGCGGGCGCCCGGCGCGAGACCTTCGTATTCGCGAACCACGAGGTGGCTTTCCACCTTCTGGACGATGTCGAGCACCACGCTGACCATAATCAGAAGACTCGTGCCGCCAAGGAACGCGGCGAGGGAGTACTCGATGCTCAGCCAGCTACTGACGACCTGCGGGAATAGCGCAATGAAGCACAGGAACACCGCGCCGACGAACGTGATGCGCACGAGTATGTCCTGCAGGAATTTCGCGGTCTCTCTTCCCGGACGCACCCCCGGTATGAACGCTCCGGCTTCCTTCCACTGCTTCGAAAGGTCCGTCGGGTTGAACATCAACTGGTTCCAGAAGAAGCTGAAGAAGAACACCGCCGCGATGTAAAGAACGACGTACCAGAAATTTCCAAAGCCGAGAGTACTCGCGATCCACGCGAAGAAGCTCGAAATGCTCTGCTGCCAGCCCGGATCCTTCGACTGGAGGTTCTGCGCGATGTACCCGAAAATCATCGACGGGAAGATGATAAGGCTGCTCGCAAAGATGACAGGCATCACTCCCGCCTGATTGACGCGCAGCGGGATCGTCGCGCGGTTGCCGCCATAGATTTTCTGCCCGCGGGCGATTTTGGGATTCTGTATCGAAATCCTTCTCTGGCCCTGGGTCATCAACACGACGAGCGCGATTACCGCGATCAGCATCAGTACGAACACGCAAAGCCTGAGCAGCATCTCGCCCTCGTGGGTCTTGATGTCTCCGCCTGCGCTGCCAAGCCCGCCGACGTAGCTCCGAAGGCTCGAAGGAAGCCGCGCGATGATTCCGCACATGATCACGACGGACGCGCCGTTTCCGATGCCGTATTCTGAAATCTGTTCGCTAAGCCAGACGAGGAACATTCCTCCGGTGGTCAGCACGAACACGGTCGAAATGAAAAAGAGTCCCCTGTCCTCCGGATCTATGAGATAGATGCGATCCGTCGTCTGGACGTTCTGGATAAGGTTGATCATCATGAAACTCTGGACGATGCAAAGCAGCACCGCCAGATATTTTGTGTACTGTCCGAGCTTTTTCCTGCCTCGCTCTCCCTCCTTGCTCAGTTCATCCAGGGCCGGAACGATTTTCGTAAGCAGGCTGAATATGATGCTCGCTGAAATGTACGGCATGATGCCGATCGAAAACAGCGTACAGTCGGCGAGGCCGCCACCGGAGACGAGGTCGACGAAGCTGACGAATCCGCCGTCGCCGCCGAGAGTCGTCGCGAGTTCGTGCCTGAGCGCGTCCAGCGCGGCGGTGTTCACGAGCGGAATCGGGATATGAAACCCGATCCGATAAATGAACAAAAAGAACATCGTCCAGAGCATCTTGGTCTTTAATTCCGGGATGCTCCAGATGTTCGTTATCGCCCGAACGAAGGCGTTGTTCCTGAACCAGATTGCGAGTGCATTCATATCTAAACTGAGCTTCTCCGTTATTCGCCGACAGATGGAGTGTCGGTCTTATCCGACTTCTCCTTGCCCTTTGATTTCTTCGGTTTCTTCTGGCCTTCGGAAGCCTTGGCCTCCGAAGCGCGCTTTTTGTCTTCCTCCTTGCGCCAGGCGGAAATCTTCTTCTCGCGGACCGCCGCCGCATCGCGCTTCTGACGATCCTTGCCGGTGCCCTTCGTGCGCTCCTTGAAGGTTTTGTTGCGTTCCTTCACGATTGAAGGACTGTCGGGAAGCAGCTCGCACGTCCCGCCCGCCGCTTCGATCTTCTGCCTTGCGGACAGACTGAAATGATGGGCGAACACGTTCAGCGCGCGATCGATCTCGCCGTTTCCGAGGATCTTGAGGCCATCGCCCAGGTTCTTGACTATCCCGGCGCCGCGGAGCACTTCCGGATCGACTCTAGAACCTGCGTCGAAATTCGAAAGCATGGATACGTTGACGACGACGTATTCGGTGCGCCACTTGTTGTTGAAGCCGCGCTTCGGGAGTCTTCGATACAGCGGCATTTGTCCGCCCTCGTACCTTCTTCGTCCGCTCCATCCGGCCCTTGCGCCCGCGCCCTTCTGTCCGCGCCCGGCGGTCTTGCCCTGTCCGCTTCCCGGACCGCGACCTAGCCGCTTGGTGGCGGGTTTCTTCGTCGCGAGTGATTTAAGTTCTGCCAGATTCATAGCATGTCTTCCGTTCAATATTAGTTATGCACTTCGTGAAGCTCGACTCCCCGAAGCCTTTCGATTTCCTTCTTGCTGCGCGTCGCCTTTAGCGCGCCGAGGGTCGCCTTGACTACGTTCAGCGGATTCGTGGAGCCGTAGCACTTGGTGAGCACGTCCTTGACTCCCGCGAGTTCGAGTACCGCGCGGACCGCGGCGCCCGCGATAAGTCCTGTACCAGCGGACGCCGGGAGAAGCCTTACCTTCGCCGCGCCGAACTTCTCTTCGACCACGTGGTGGATGGTTCGATGATCTTTAAGATCGACGAATTCGAGGCTCTTCTTTGCGCCCGAAACCGCCTTCTCGATCGCGCTTGGGACGTCGTTGGATTTGCCGAAGCCGAAGCCGACGGTTCCCTTGCGGTTTCCGTAGACGACGAGGGCGCTGAAGCTGAACCTGCGTCCGCCCTTCATAACCTTGGTGCTGCGGTTGATCTTGACGACGCGCTCCTCGAAGTCGCTTCTGACTTCTTGTTCGTCGTCTCCGCCTCTCCTCCTTCGCGGGGAGTCGCCTTCTTCTCTTGGTCCTTTTTTGCTCACACCTTCTCCTTTTAGAATTCGAGGCCCGCTTCACGGGCGCCGTCCGCGAGGGCTTTCACCCTGCCGTGGTATTTGTAGCTTCTCCTGTCGAATCTGACAGCTTTGATTCCCTTAGCGATAGCCTTTTCGGCAACGTTCTTGCCGATCAGCTTCGCCGCGTCCAGATTCTTCCGGCTTCCGTCCTTGACGAAATCCTTGTCGAGAGTCGAACTCGAAACGATGGTCGAGCCGGACTCGTCGTCGATCACCTGCGCGTACATGTGCTTCAAGCTGCGGAACACCGTAAGACGGGGACGCTCCTTAGCCCCGCGAACGCGCTTCGAAAGACTTTCGGCCTTGACTCTCTTTTTTCTATGTTTGATTCTGATTGCGTCTGCCATAACGCGCCTCTCTCTTTACTGGATCAGCCGCCGCTGACTGTTGCCTTGCTTTCCTTCTGCTTGATCACTTCGCCTTCGTATTTGATTCCCTTAAGGTTGTACGGCTCCGGAGGTCTCACCCTTCGAATGTTCGCCGCGACCTGTCCGACGAGCTGCTTGTCTATCCCGCTGACTTCGATCTTCTGAGCGCTCGGAACCTTCACTTCCACTCCCGTCGGAATCTCCACCCAGGCGGGTTTGTTCTTGTTGTAACCGACCGTAAGAATCAGCTTCTTGCCCTGGATTTCCGCCTTGTAGCCGGTTCCGCTGATTTCAAGGTTCCGCGAGAATCCGTCGCTGGCGCCCTTGATCATATTCGCGATGAGCGCCCTTGTGGTTCCGTGCATCGCGCGGTGCTCCCTCGATTCTCCGGTGCGATCGACGACAAGTTCGCTGCCTTCGACGGAAACCTTCACGTACTGCGTGAAGGAATAGTCGAGCTGACCCCTCGGTCCCTTGACGGAGATCCTGTTCGATCCTTCATCGACGTTTATGTTAACCGCTTCTGGAATCGCGATTGGTTTTTTCCCGATGCGCGACATAAATTTCTCCTACGCTAATTACCGATACTCCCTAGAACACTTCCGCCAGCACTTCGCCGCCTGTCTTCTTCTTTTTCGCCTCGCGGTCGCTCATCACGCCCTGGGACGTAGACAGCACCAGAATTCCCATACCGCCGATCACGGGCTTAAGTTCGCGGAAACCCTTGTAGACCCTTCTTCCTGGCGTCGAGACGCTTTTGATCTTCAGTATTACGTCCTCGCCGTCCGGGCCGTACTTAAGATTCAGCTTGAGCTTCGCCTTCGTCGTTCCCGGCTCGACCACTTCATAACCGTCGATGTACCCTTCGCGCTGCAGAGTCTGCGCGATGCCTTCCTTAAGATTCGAAAACGGCACGTCGACCCCGTCCCGGTACGTGCGGATCGCGTTGCGAATTCTCGTCAGCATGTCTGCAATTGGATCTGTATTCATATCTCTTCTACCAGCTCGCCTTTCTGACTCCCGGAATCAGCCCCTGATCTGCCAGTTTCCGGAAACACAGCCTGCATATCTTGAACCTGCGATAGTACGCCCTTGGTCTTCCGCAAAGTTCGCAGCGATTGTACTCACGGACTTTGTACTTCTGCTTCCTTTTCGACTTGATTATGAGTGATTTCTTAGCCATACGATGAATCGTCCTCTATTCTCCCGCCCTCTGCAGGGGCATTCCCATGAATCTGAGTAATTCGCGGCTGTCGTCGTCGTTTCCTCCGCTTATGACGAAGGTAATGTTCATTCCCTGCTGGAATTCGACCTTGTCGGGATGGATTTCCGGGAACACGAGCTGCTCGGAAAGTCCCATGCTGTAGTTGCCGTTTCCGTCGAAAGCCTTCATCGAAAGGCCGCGGAAGTCCTTGATGCGGGGGATCGCGATGGTGATCAGACGATCGAGGAACTCCCACATGCGATTACCGCGAAGGGTTACTTTGCAGCCGATCGGGTCGCCGGTGCGGATTTTGAACCCCGCCTCCGACCCGCGGGCCTTCGTTATCACGGGTTTCTGCCCGGTGATCTGCCCAAGCTCCTTCGATACGGACTCGAGAATCCGCTTGTTGTCCCGCGCGCGGCCGACGCCCATATTGCAGACGATCTTCTGCAGGCGGGGAATCGCCATCCGATTTGGGGTGCCGAGAGCTTCCTTTAGCTGTCCGACGACGACCTGCTGATACTTCGTTTTAAGCCGCGGCACCGGGAACACCTGCTTTTCCTCAGGTTCGGCCTTCTTATCTTTCTTGCCGCCCTTATCGCCTTTATCGACTTTATCGCCCTTGCCACCCTTGCCGCCCTTTTCTCCCTTGGCGGACTTCTCCCCCTTGGGCTGCTTTTCGGCTTTCGAAGGCTGCTCGGCCTGCCCGGTCGCTTCCGGCGTTTCGCTTGTTTCTTTTACTTCTTCCGACATCTTTCTCACCCTGATTGGTTAGGTTGTTTTTACTTACGTCCGCTTATTCCGGTTTCTCGTCGAAGCCGTGGCCGCACTTCTTGCAGACGCGCTTTTTGAAAAATTGCGGTCCGTTCGGACGGTTCGGATTCTCCGGAAGTTCGGTCCGCTCGATTTTCACTTTCACGGGGCCGCACTTCGGGCAGCAGAGCTGCACGTTGGAAACGTGAATCCAATTCTCCTGGTTGATGATCTGGCCGCGGTCGAACCTCTCGCCGCGATACGTCATTCCCTTGCGGATGTGCCGTTTGACGAGGTTCGAACCCTGAACGATCAGTCGGTCCTTCTTGTGATCGACGCGCTTGACGATCTTGCCGCGGGCGCGCTCCTCGCCTTCCGCGCGATCGCTTCCCGCAATGATCACTACTCTGTCGCCTCTTTTGATCTTCATTTTTCAGACACTCCGATATTTCGTCGCTTCGATTTTCCCTGTCCCTTCGACATCCACTGCCGCGAAGCACCTACACAACCTCGTCCGCGCTCGATAGAATTTTCATGAACTGCTTCGAGCGAAGTTCCCTCGCCACGGGTCCGAACACGCGCGTTCCGACCATCGCACCCTGAGCGTCGAGCACGACGAGCGCGTTGTCGTCGAAACCGATGTAGCTCCCGTCCTTCCGGCGGACCTTCGACTTCGTTCGAACGATAACGCCTTTCAGGACCTTTCCCTTCTTGACGTCGCCTTTCGACTCCGCCTTTATGACGCTCGCGACGATGATGTCGCCCAAGGTCGCGTATCTGCGCTTGCTTCCGCCAAGCACCTTGATACAGCGAACTTGCTTCGCGCCCGTGTTGTCGGCGACGTTCAGAACCGTTTGCATCTGGATCATTCTATGCTCCCCTCTCCTGCGCCTTCCGAGTGATGGCGACGAGCCGCCACCTCTTGGTTTTCGACAGCGGCTTCGTTTCCTCGATCACCACGAGATCCCCCTCCACGGCTTCGTTCTTCTCGTCATGCGCGTAGTATTTCGTCGACCTGTTCACGATCTTCCCGTAAAGCGGGTGGATCCTGCGGTCGGTAAAGAGGACGGTGATCGTCTTGTCCGCCTTCGAACTCTTCACGACTCCTTCGACGCGCTTGCGCAGCTTCGCCGGGGCATTCGCCTTCTGCTGGTTGTCGCTCGCCTTCGATTCGCCCCGCGCGTCTTCGTGCGCGACTATGTTTTCTGCTTCGCTCATAAATTTCGCTTTTTCCCGTAAACCAGACCCTATTGTAAACCGGATTCCTAATTCGCGGTCTAACCCTGTTGGGCCCTCTCGTGCTCCCTGATTATCGTTTGAATCCGCGCTATGTTGCGCTTGATATTCCGAAACGCGCTGACGTTCTCGACGTTCTCGGTCTTGCGCTTCGAACGAAGGTTGAACAGCTTCGCTTTGCCTTCCGCGATGAAAACCTTGAGTTCGTCGATGTTCTCGTGCCGGAGGTCTGACGCGAGGATTCTTTTTTCGAGATCTGACGCTTTCATAGTTCGATCCTCCTTGCGACCATCCTGCAATTCACGGGCATCTTGTGGCTTGCCCTCGCGAGCGCGGCTTTCGCAGTCTCCTCGTTGATTCCGCCGACTTCGAAGAGCACCGTTCCCGGTTTAACGACGGCGGCCCAGAACTCGATTTCGCCCTTGCCCTTGCCCATGCGCGTCTCGATCGGGCGCGCGGACACGGGCTTATGCGGGAAAATGCGGATGTATAGTTTGCCCGCTCCTGCAAGCGCTCTCGAAATCGCCACGCGTCCCGCCTCGATCTGCTGGGATGTGACCCAGCCCGGCTCGAGGGACTGAATGCCGAAGTCGCCATAGCTCACGTAGTTGCCCTTCGTGGCTTTACGCTTTACGCGGCCGCGCTGCTGCTTTCTGAATTTCACCCTTTTTGGGCTGAGTTGCATTGTCTACTCCTGCGTTTTTGCGATTACGCGTTTACCTCTTGCTTCGCCTTTTTCTGAATCTCCCCGCGGTAGATCCAAACCTTGATTCCAAGCACGCCGTACGTGGTGGTCGCTTCCGCGAAGCCGAAATCGACGTCCGCCCACAGAGTCGACAGCGGGAGCTTGCCCTTCTGCATCTTTTCGCTCCGTGCGATTTCAGCGCCGCCGAGCCTTCCGCTGATGATGATGCGCACGCCTTCCGCGCGTCCGTTCTTCATCACCGCGTCGATCGTGCGCTTCAGAACCCTTCTGAAGCTCTGCCGTTTCAAAAGCTGCTCCGCGATGTCCTCGGCCTGCACCTGCGCTTCGAGTTCCGCTTCCTTGACCTCGATGACGTCGATGTCGACTTCCTTGCCCGTAAGGACCTTCAGAAGACCAGTAAGCTCCTGCACGCGATCTCCGCGCTTTCCGATCAGCATCACGGGACGGGCACAGAAGATCAGAACCTTCACCGCGTCACCCTGGCGCTCGATCTCTATCTTCGAAATCTGCGCGAACTTCCCGATCGGAGTCGCTGCCTTGGACCTGTCGAGGATGGTGTACTCCTTCTTGATGAAGTTGCGGATCTTGTGATCCTCGACGATGTAGTCCCCCATCTTGCCGCCTCTTGCGAACCAGCGAGACCGATGCGCTTTGGAGACGCCTGTGCGAAACCCGGTTGGATGAACCTTCTGACCCATTATTTATTACCTCCGCCAGTAGCCGCGACCGCCGCGCTTTTACCGTATTTGCGCATGCGGGGTGCTCCGGATTTCTTCGTGTAGTTCGCCTGTTTTGCCTTGTATTCGCTGTACGCCTCGTAGTCCGCGAGCATCCTGACTTTTATGTGGCAGGTCTTCTTCGAATACTTGTTCACGAGGCCCCTGCTTCGCGCGCGCCACCTCTTCAGCTTCGGGCCCTCGTCTACCGTGACTTCGAATATCCAGAAGTCCGCGACGTCGTAATCTTCTCCGTGGGTCACGCCGAAGTCCTCGAGATTCGCCGCGGCGCTATTCACGACGCCCAGCATGATCGTCGAAGCCCGGTTCGGGAGCGCGCTCAGGATCGCCTTCGCTTCGCTGAGACTCTTGCCGCGAATCGAATCCGCGACGAGGCGCATCTTCCGAGGACTCGAAAGACACATTGTCAGCTTTGCGGTGTGTTCGTTTGATGCCATTTTATTTCCCCGGCGCCTTGCCTTTACTTCACCTTCTTGTCCTTGCCGTGCCCGCGATACGTGCGCGTCGGCGCGAATTCGCCCAGCTTATGACCTACAAGGTCCTCCGTCACGTACACTTTAATGTGATAGCGTCCGTTGTGGACGAGGAACGTGCGTCCCACGAACTCCGGAATGATCGTCGACGAACGCGACCACGTCTTGATCGGTTCGTTGCTTCCTTCCTCTTCCTGCCGGCTGAGCTTTTTCATCAGCTTCGCATCGACGAAAGGTCCTTTTTTGCTTGATCGACTCATACCTGAATTCCAATTGTCAGTTACTTTTCATTCGTAATTCGTAATTCGTAGATTGTTATCTCTTACCTCTCTTGCGTCCGCGAATGATCAGCTTGCTGGACGACTTCGCTTTCTGCCTCGTCTTCTTGCCCTTCGAGAGCAGACCCGTGGGCGAGCACGGATGACGACCGCCGCCGGTGCGACCTTCGCCGCCGCCCATCGGATGGTCGACGGGGTTCATCGACGTTCCGCGATTGTGTGGCCTTCTGCCCATATGCCTCGAACGACCCGCTTTACCGATTACCACGAGCTGGTGATTGATGTTTCCGACGCGGCCGATGGTCGCGCGGCATTCGAGCCTGACTTTGCGCATCTCCCCCGAAGGAAGCGTGATCACCGCGTATCCGCCCTCTTTGTTCGCGACGGTTGCGAATGTTCCGGCGCTACGGCATATCTGTCCGCCCTTGCCGGGCTGAAGCTCGATATTGTGAACCATTTCGCCCGACGGAATCGCGCGGAGCGGCATCGAGTTCCCGACCTTGAATTCCGCGTTATCGCCGCTGACGACCTTCTGGCCTACCTTCAGCCCAAGCGGCGCGAGAATGTAGGTTTTCTTTCCGTCCGGATACTGCAAAAGCGCGATGTGGCAGCTTCGGTTCGGATCGTACTCGAGCGCGATCACATCCGCGGGGGAATCGTCCGTGCGGCGTTTGAAGTCGATCTTGCGGTAGATCTTCTTTGCGCCGCCCCCTCTGAAGCGAGTGGTAATCTTGCCCTGGTTGTTGCGACCGCCGGTCTTCTTGATACGCTCGGTCAGGGACTTCTCCGGACGCTTTTTCGTAAGCTCGGAAAAGTCGATCACGGAGCCGTGCCTGCGTCCCGCTGAAGTTGGATTGTATTTCTTGAGTTTCATTTCTGGTCAGCCTTCATAAAGCGAACCCGGCTCAGATAAGCTCGAGGTTGCTTCCTTCCTTCAGAATCACGATCGCCTTTTTCCACCTGGGCTTCTGATACAGGGAATAGCGGAACCTCTTCTGTTTCGTCCTCATCCACACCGTGCGGACCTTCTCGACCTTCACGTTCCAGATCTTCTCGACCGCGGCCCTGATCTGAATCTTGTTGGCCTTCGAATCGACGCGAAACACGTACTGATTGAGGGAGTTCTTCTTCATCGCCTTTTCGGTGAAGATCGGCTCCTTGATAATGTCGTATTCCGACAGGATTCTGTCTCTGACGCTACTCATCGGTTCCCTCCGCGCCGCTTTCGACCGCGGCTCTTCTTCTGATCTTGCTGACTTGCGCCCTCGCGCGATCCCGCGCGGCCTCGAAGGCGTCCTTCACGAAGTAGACGTATCTGCTCTTAAGAACGTCGTAAGCGTTCAGATCGCCGACTTCGCAGATAGACACGCCATCGATGTTCGAAACGGATTTGAGAAGCGCAGAGTCCTCCGCCGAGCGAATACGCTTTTCAGAGCGGGTCGGGCCCGGATTCTCGCCGTACCTGGCTTTGTGCCTCTGACGGACCCTTTTGCTCGCGTGGGAACTCGGCCTCGGGACCGCGGTTTCAGTGATTTCCAGCTTGTCGCTATTCTTATAGACGAGGAGTACGGTGCCGTCGCGCCCGAGGGCCTTCTTTATCTGCCTTGCAAGCTCCTGCCAGGCGAAGGTCCACACTTCCGCGGGCTTCACGTAGACGCGGTGCGTTTTTTCGTGGGTTCCAGTATCGTCCGTCTGCGCGTAGGTGACGTCTACCATCGTCCCCTTGCCTTCGATAAGCGACTCTGCGACGTGTTTCGCGTGCCAGTTGAACGCGTTTTTCAGGTCGACGTCGCGCATCGATTTCGAAACGGCATCGCGGAAGTTCTTCTCGATGTAGTTTTCGAGCAGTGCAAGGACGTCGACGTGCTCGTAGAACACTCTCGCGAGGAGTCTCTGCATCGCGAACGCGCCGGAGTTTTCGAGGTTCTGGAACATTCCCTCCATCGCTTCGAAAATGGTCTTTTCTCCAGTAGCGACCGCGGAATCCGTGCTCGCCTTCTCGAACGCCTCACGCAGCGGAGTCCGGCGGTCGTTGTCAACGGTCCTGACGAGATTCGCGATAACGCTCGTCTTCGGAGCGTCGAGCTTCAGCGAGTCGATAACCGCCAGCTCGCCGTCGATGACCTTCGAGAACAGCGCGCTTCTGAGCGCCGCGTGGCGAATCTTCTTGGGATACTTGTACGAGTAGTCCCGCGGCTTCGGCCCGAAGGACTTGCCGCCCCCGACGAACTGCGCCGACTTGTACGAACCCTGCCTTGCGCGACCCGTGCCCTTCTGCCTCCACGGCTTTATGTTCGGCCCGGCAATCTCGCTCTTGCCTTTTATCTTGTGGGTGCCGACGCGCTTGTTAGCCTCGTACATCACCACCGCTGAGTGAAGCGTCTCGTAGTGCACCATTCCGCCGAAAATGTCGTCCTCGGCGGAAATTGCCTCGAGCCTGGCGCCCTCTTGATTGTAAACCGGAATCGTATGCATCGTTCTACCTATTTCACCTTCGCTGTCTTCGCCTTCTGAACGACGACAAGACCGCCGTTCGGCCCGGGAACGCTACCCGAAACAAGGAGCATGTCGTGCTCTTCGTTCACTTCTACTACTTTTAGGTTCTTCGCAGTGATCCGCGCGGCGCCGAAGTGACCTCCCATGCGCTTACCCTTCCAGACGCGTCCTGGCCAGGTGTGCATTCCGATCGACCCCGGACGACGGCCTTTCATACTGCCGTGACCTTTGCCGCCGATCGAGAATCCGTAGCGCTTGACGGTTCCCGCGAATCCGCGTCCCTTGCTCGTACCGATGACGTCCACGAACTTGACGTCCCCGAAAATGCCGACCGTTACCTTATCGCCTACGCCGCGAGCGTCGTTTACTTCCGTCCGGAACTCACGCAGAACCTTCTTCGGCGCAACGCCCGCCTTCTGGAAATGCCCCGTCAGCGGCTTCGTTACGTTCTTCGGCTTCGCCTTTTCGTACCCGAGCTGCACGGCGCTATAGCCATCCGGACCGTCCGCCTTCTTGACCTGCACGACTTCGCAGGGGCCGACGGAAAGGACCGTCACCGGAATACAGGTTCCGTCTTCCCTGAAGATCTGGGTCATTCCCACTTTTCTGCCTAATAAAGCCGTCGACATTGCTCTTACCCTGTTTCATGAAAAAAATCGAAACGATCTACACCCGCTTCGATTTGTCGATAAATCTGATTTCAACGCCCGCCGGAAGGGAAATGCGACCCAGATTCTCCATCGTCTTCGCGTTGGATTCCTCAATATACATGAGGCGCTTGTGGGTTCTTATCTCGTACTGGTCCCGGCTTTTCTTGTCCACGTGAGGGCTGCGGTTCACGGTGATCGTCTCTCGCTTGGTCGGAAGAGGGATGGGACCGCAAATCGTCGCACCCGTCTCGATACAGGCGGAAGCGATCTTCTTCGCGGCATCGTCGAGGATGTCGTGATCGTAGGCCTCCATCTTGATTTGTATTCGACCGTGAATAGCCACCTTAGCTCCAGAAAAAAGTCGTCCTGATAATGAACAAGGCTCCTGCTTGATCTCCAAACAAAGGCGCCTTGCCTCCCGGTTTCCCGGGCAATCCGCATAACGCATCGAGTTGACTCGTTACACGCCTGAATTGGATAGATCGCTGATGCCAGCCTTACATGAAGGTCAGACTAACCGTCATCAGAATGACACCAAGATCAAAGGGAGAAGAAACTTACTGCTGCAAAATGAAGTTGTCAAACTTACCTGAATATTTTTTCAATTTTTTTTTCGGTTTTCTTCAAGACGACTTCCGGACTCGAAGGCGCCTGCGATCTGGCACTTCTGACGCGGCTGAAACAGATACACCGCCTGCGAACGCACAAATTTGACATCTCAACCTCCCGGAGTAAGCTAAAACATGCAGCCAGTGCGATATGCGAGCCATAATGGACGTTCCTGAACCAGATCCCCAGCCTCTCGAAACCGGCATTCCCGCGCCGATGCGGGCGATCATGCCCCCAAAGACGTATTACGACCTTACGCCGGACGAGAAGTGCATAAACATCCGTCTCGGGCAGGTAATCATATTACTTGTCCTCGGTTTCACCGCCTTCGTTTTGTTTTTTCCGGCTGGCACGAAACACACGACCGTGTCCAGCCAGCGCGCTTGTTCCGCGAACCTTAATAGCTGCGGCAAGTCCGCAATAATGTACCAGACCCGCATGCGCTACTTCCCTCGGGCAACCGGAGCGTGGTTCTTCAAAACACTTTACGTCGACGAGCAGCGTTACATCGGAACTCCGAACGTACTCGTCTGTCCCGCCTGCGAAGACTCGGAAGCGGAAGTTCTCGGCGCATGGACCGTTAGCGACAACAGCAAAGCTCCGACTCCTACGGAATGTTCCTACGCAGGCCCGTCGACCGCGGACGGCAGTATTGCCATTGGCTCAGCCATGGGTTCCGACGACCACGAGCCGGACTTAGGATCCGAGGATGAAAACCAGAACCACCCTTTTCAAGGCGTCAACATAATGTGGCCGGACGCCGCGACCGAGTGGATTGAAAATCCATGGGGCGAAGTCTGCCGGGTCGGGTTTCCGGAAGGTAACAAAGCGCTTATGACTTTACAGAACTGAGATGCTGTTTAGAAACCAGCTCAAGCAGTCGTTTTTCGAGATTCGTATCCTTCAGACGAGACGTCTGAAAGCTTGTGCGGACGAGGACGTCCGCGGTCCCAGGCACCCAGACTATTTCTTAGTCCCGCGACTTGACGCTGATGTCGCCATGGGTCGTGACGAGGTCGATTTTGCCGCCTCCATCGCCGATAGTTAGAGTGCCGCGATCCTCTTCGCCCCGGAACTCCGCGTCGCCAGGGAAATCATCCGTCACTTCGCCGAAGGAGGTCGTCATCGAGATAGTCGCGTCCGAGTCCCGCGCGATAAAGAGCGCGACGTCGCCGTGCGTGGTCGTGACTTTCGACCTTCCGACGTCTATGGCTACGAGTTTCATTTCGACGTTCGAGTGCGATCCCGTGACGGTGAATGTGCCGCGTATGTCGTCCAGTTTCACGTCGCCGTGGGAGGTCGTGAAAGTGTGCTCTTCGCCAGTTATATCCCGCGCTTCGATGTTTGCGTGGGAAGTCGTGAACGTTGCGTTTCCGCTGATCTTCGACGCCTTGATAACCGCGTGGCTGGTGGTGGCTTTCGCGTCGCCTTCTATGGACGTAAGCGAGATCGCGCCGTGGCTCGTCGCTGCTTCGACGAACCCGCTTATGTCGCGGACGTCTACGTCGGCGTGAGTCGTGCTCAAGTCGAGGCTCACCGCGCTCGGGAGCGAAACCGTGCAGCTTACGTGCAGACTGTAATCGTCCTCGCTGAACTTGTTCGACTTCGGCTCGACCTTTAGTTCCCACCTTCCGCCGCGCTTATCGATGACGAGTTCGAGGTCCTGCGCTATTTCGTCCGCGAGTTCCTGAGAATCCGCCTGTACAACCGCGGTCGCGTTAACGGAGATTTCGTCTCCTTCCACTCCTGCAACGCGTATCTCGCCGTGGATGAAGTGCGCTTCGAAGACGTCGAATTCCTCTTCTACCGCGACATCGCCTGTGAGTTCCGCCTCCGCGTCGTATCCGAAGCTCGTTCCGCTGAATTCCAGGTAGCACCCGGAAGCGAATCCGAGTATCGCGGTGATGATAAGCAGGTGAAATATTTTGCATTCGTTCATTGTTACCTCGATTAATTGATCGGACCCGTGGTCTTTCGCGGATGATAACAGCAAAGGCCATGCCCGACCAGCGAACTTTCGCCTATCCTTCGAACCGCATACTTGCACCGCCGCTAAAGCCGACATTCGCTTCGCGAGCCGTTTCAGCGTCTTCCGTCGGGATTCAAAATTTCTTTCAACCCGGCTGAAACAATCTTTGTATTTTCGCAATGGCGATCCGGAATCAAATATCCCTGCCTTCGATGAATCTTTCGTACCACATTTCGAGGGTTATGAGCGACCACATGATTTCAGGGGAAACTTTGTTTTCCTTGTAACTCTCGTAATATCGTTCGATGGTCTTTGCCCGCACGAAAGGCCTTTGCATAAGGGCAGTCATCTTTTCCCGCACGAGGTCTTTCAGTTCGTTCCTGATCCAACGGTGCAGCGGAAGACTGAATCCCTTTTTCTTCATCGCAAGACATTCCGGCGCGACGTATTTCGACGCGACCTTCCGAAGAACGTATTTCTGCGTTTTGCCCTTCAGCTTGAACTTGCTCGGAATCCTGAACGCGGCCTCGACCAGTTCGTGATCGAGCATCGGAAATCTGCACTCGATCGAATGGAACATCGTCTGAAGGTCGGCGCGGTGGACGTGGTGATTTCCGATATAGTTGATCATGTCCATGTAGTTCATCGCGTCGACGTCGTCCGCGTACGTCCTGTTCTTGCAGTACAGATCATGCACGCGCTCGACTACGCTGAAGGTGACTCCCGCGTCCTCGCTGAAAATCGAATCGAGATCGCCATCGGAAAACCTCGAATACAGAAACGTGTGCGCGTCGGCGGGGTCCGTGATCCTCGAAAACGCGGCGAGTTTATCGTACTTCGGTCTTTTCAGGTGGAAATAGAGCGACGTCAGCGGTCTGAACATCCTTGCGTACCGCCTTGGTCTTATCCAGTTGTACCATCCGTATCCGGCGAACAGCTCGTCGCCGCCGAGACCGCTCAGGACGACTTTCACGTCGTTTTCCATAACGAGTTTCGAAATTATCAGGTTCGGGGACAGCCCGTAGTAAGGTTCCTCGTAGCTGTCTATCCAGTCCTGCATCCTGGACAGACTCTTTTCCGGATCGACCTGCCAGATGACGTGATCTATGTTGCACATTCGCGCGGTGGCTATGGCTTCCGGCAGTTCGTCGAACTCCGGCGCGAGTCCCGTAAACGCCAGCGTGAACGCCTTTATCCGAGGATGCAGCTTCGCCGCGACTGCGGAAACCGTTGTCGAATCGACCCCGCCGCTCATGAACGTCCCCACGGGAACGTCCGCGACGAGCCTTCGCTTTACGGATTCGATCAGCTTTTCTTCGAGAAGCTCCACGCAGTCCTTTTCGCTCAGCGAGTGATCCTGCACATTCGTCGGAATGGACCAGTATCTCGAAGGCGCTTTCACCCCATCCGGCGTAGCGAACATGTAGTGAGCCTGTTCGAGCGATCTGATGCCCCGAAACGACGTTCCGGGACGCGCGGAATGGCCGAACGCGAGCGAAAGGCGCAAACCATCGAAATCCGGCTCCGGCTTATATAGTCCAGACGCGATGATCGACTTGATTTCCGACGCAAATACGAATCGGCTTCCGTCGTCAAGGTAGTAGAACGGTTTTATCCCGACCCTGTCTCTCGCGCAGAAAAGCGTCCTTTCGACGTTGTCCCAGATAGCGAACGCGAACATTCCGTTGAACCTGAGAACGCATTGCTCCTTCCATTTCGCGTACGCGTTAAGCAGAACTTCGGTATCGCTGGTGCCGTGGAATTCTGCGCCTGACTTCGAAAGCTCCAGGGCGATCTCCCTGAAATTGTATATCTCGCCGTTGTAGACGACGAAGTAGCGCTTGTCCTGCGAGCACATCGGCTGGTGCCCCGTCGGCGAAAGATCGACGATGCTTAGCCTTCTGTGTCCGAACGCGAGCATCGAGCCGAAATCGCCGCCCGACGAAATATCGGAGGTCGGAACGACGGTTATTCCCGTATCGAGCGAATCCGGATCGATGGTGTCCTTTCCGCGGAACGATCTGTACCCGCCGCGGCTGTCGAAAAGCAGATAGCCCTCGTCGTCGGGGCCGCGGTGTCTGATGCGGAGCGTCATTCGCGCTATAGCGAGCGCGTCGTTCTCTTCGCGACGTCCGAAGTTGAAAATTCCGGCTATTCCGCACATTCTTGCGCTCTCGTGTCGAACGGATAATCAGGTCCGCAGTCTATCAAGCTCCGATTCGTATCCGAATCTGATCGTAGTCTCGCCCGCTACGTCCAGGAAGAATTTTTTCATGTCGTTGGACCACGCTGCCGCGGGTGCGAATTCGCCTGATTTCTGCGCGTTTAGTTTTTTGCCCAGCACTTTCTCGATTTCTTCGACCTTCGGCATCTTCGCGCCGGCGAAACGATAGATTTCCCCGATCGCTGCTTCGTTTCCGTCGAACACGTCCTCTGCCCTGATCGTCATCTGCTTCTTTGGTCGGTCATTCTCCAGAAAGTCCAGAATCCACTTGTTCGTTTCCGTCCAGAGCCAGACGTTCTTCTGGAACGGCGTCATCGCGGACCACCTTTCGCTGAACTCGCAGCCACGCCTCGGAACGATCCGCTGGAAATCGAGATGATGAGAGTCGTACCAGCGTCGTCGCATCCCCGAAGTCACCACCGACAGCGGGCAGCGGACGACGTGCATGAACCCCGCGTTTTTCAGCGTCGATTTTATCGATCTCGCGAGAAACGTAACGTGCGGACTCGTTTCGGCGTACACTTTTCCCGCGCCGTGGGCTTCGCGCAGCAGTTCGATCCGGGAGGTCAGGAACGCCTCGTCGAAAATATCGCCGTTTGCGCGCAGGTCGAATTTTTCGTAGCTGAGTTTCGAAAGGCGAAACAGCCGCGGCGACGGCTCGTGCCTCGAATCCACTTCCGGAGACAGTTGAAGCAGCGCGGACAACGTCTCCGTTCCGACGCGGCCCGTCGAAAGCGCAAACACGCAGTTCATACAGGCTACTTCCTGGTCGGGTTTTTCCACGTTGCACCATTGCCTTCATTCAGAGGATAATCCGGAAGCAGTCGCCATTTACAAGTTGCCGAACCTGAGCGTGACGGTTTCGCCGGGCGCGCCTTCGACCCTGATCCAGAAGAACGAACCGTCCAGTTTCGAAACCTTCACGCTCGGCCCACCGGACCAATCCTGATGATACAGGTATTTTATTGTCGCGTCTCCGTTCTCGGAAAGCCGGACTTCCATTTTGTTCCGCGAGATGGAAACCAGTTCGCCCGGGCCGACAATCGAGGACGGATGCGATTTGTTTTCGAGCAGAAGAAAGTAGGGCTTGCCCGGATCGACGAACAGATTCGAGATGCGGCCGATCTTGCTCAGATGATGGTAATCCAGAACCGACACGGCTTCGAATCCCTCTCGCTTCCAGTCATCCCCGACGTCGCTTGTTCTCGTTGCGATCAGAATGTACTTCGCTCCGATGTCGTTCATCGCCTTCACTCGTCCTGCGGGCGAATAGTCCTCATAGAACATCTTCAGCGGGAACATTCCAACGAGCACGTCGAACATGAGATAGCAGTCCGGAAGAAGGGACGCGGATCTCATCAGGAGCAGAAAATTCAGGTACTCGCGGATGTACGACGCCTTCCCGAAATTCACGAACTCGTCGGGATTGAACTTAAGATCGAAAAAGATGCGGTCGTATTCCTTCACAGGCTCGATGAATTTCGTCGAAAGTTCCCGAACCGGAGCGATGTTGTACGGTTTCCTTCGCGGCACCGTCAGCAGAAGGGATTTTTCGCCCCACTCCGACGCGAAGTTCAGAAGTTTCGGAATGGGCGAAATCGCGATCCAGACGAACGGGAGAAAACGCAGATCTCCGGATCGAATGGTGATGAACAGGATCGCGCAGAACGAAAGCGCGTAGAACGTCTGCTCGTCGCCGAAACGCCTGACAGCCTTGTTTATGAAGTAAAGGAAACAGACGAGGAACAGAACGAAGAGATTGTATTTCGTCTCGCGGGATTCGATTCCTTCGCCAAGCAAAATCAGCGGAATGCAGAATTGCCCCCAGATTCCGAGAAAGTACAGTCCGCCCGAATCGAGCTTCAGTTTATACCTCTTCGCGGCGGAGGACGTGAACCCGACGGCGCTCGCAATGTTCTCGACGTTCTTCGCGCCGCCCCTGTTCAGCATGAACGTGAAATGCGTAAGGATTTTCAGCGCCCCCGGAACGAAAGCTGCAAGGGATATCGGGTCGTGGAACACCGCGCAGACGGAAAACCAGACGAATCCCTGCACGACCGTCACCGAGAACGACGTCATCGTCACAATAAAAAAACAAGCGCCGAGGAGATAATAGTTGTCGGTGTAGATCGCGTAATATCCAAACGGAACCGCCGCCCACCCGAGCGCGTCGTACTTGATCGATTCGAATGCGAGAGAGTAGAACGTCGAACTGATGAATCCGAGGGCTGCGACGGCGATTATGAAGTTCTGGTCCACATCTTCCCGGAGCCAGACAAGATAGCCGAAGACCATCGACAGCATTCCGAGTAACGGGACGAGGATTTCGTATTTCGCGTACAGATACATGGAAAGGGTCGTGATCTGAAAAATGGTCGAGACCTTCTTTCCTAGGCTGACGTCGAACGCGTATCCGTTTCGTCCGTTTTTCTGGACGTAGTAGTAATAGGACCTGTGGAAGGACGAGTTCAGGCTCCGTACCGCGTCATACCGACAATAGTCGGAAAGCTTCGCCCCGAGCAGTACCCGAAGCGACCAGAGAGCCTGAAGCAGCCGAAAAGGCGTGGTGAACAGCACCGTTATCGGATACAGAAAGCCGAGGCTTATGTAACGCCAACCGTACCTTTTTACCAGAGTTTCCCCGTCGCTCATTTTCCCGTCGCTCATTTTCCCTGTTCACGGCTATAGTAGGCGGTGTAGATCCAGCATCTTCCGAAGATAGTTCGCCGCGCCTTCGCGGACGTCCTTCGGCGCGATTATCGTCGCGTCGCCTTCATAAGGGAGTAGGAAGCTGTAAAGGAATTCCGGGTTCCGCGTGTGGATCGTCGCAACCGCGCCGCCCGCGTCAGTCGACTCGAAACTGGCGAACGGCCAGATTCTCCGGAATCGCTCCGCGGCGCCCGGTTCAATCGCTATCCGCACTTCCGTGCCGTCTTTCGCGGACGCGAGGCTCGTCAGAGGTCTGTACTTCCGAATATCGAGGTTTTTCGGGAACTCGAAAACCTCGTCCGTCAGTCTGTATTCCGCGATTCGGTCCACGCGGAACGATCTCGGAGCGTTTCGCAGACGGCAACCCGCGATCAGGAAAGTCTCGCTGCTTTCGCGCACGATAGCAAGCGGCTCGACTTCGCGCTTCGTCAGTTCATCCCTGGACGCCGTGAAGTAAACGATCTCTATAACCCTGCGCCCGTCGATCGCGCTCTGGAGGAACGAAAGCAGCTCCGCTAGCCCCGAACGATCGTGAAGGCTCTGCATAAGATGAGTTTCCTCCGGCTGCGAATCGCTTCCATCGTTGTCGTCGTCGTCCCGCGGGAGTTCTTTTACGGGAACTATGCCGAGGAGTTTCTTTCGGAGGTTTTCGATCAGATCCTTGCTACCGCGCTGGACCTCCTTCGGAAGCTGAGTCAGCGCAAAGTCCACCGCGCACGCCTCCTGACGCGCGAAACTCACCGGCCGGCTGAAAACGCCATCGAGAAGCAGTTCGAGGGTGTCGTCGTCCTCGATGATTATCGTGACGTAATCGTGTGGGCTGTAAGGCGGAAGACCGCAGAGATTTATCTGGTCGACGTCCTTGATAAGCTGCAACTTCGTCGTGCCGAGGTCTTTGCAGATGTCGTCGATGGTCGCGATCCTGCGCTTCTGGAGATAACTCACGAGGGCGCTGAGCCTTAGAATCTGACGCTGGACTGGTTTCGCTTTGGGCACGATGAAAAGGGACAGAGGTCGGGGAATATAAAGTGGAATTGGAAATCGAAGTCCGGATCGATTATGCGGAAGAACCCGCAATCCGGCAAGGGAGAAATGTTCACGACATGAACGAGCGGTACGTCTCCGCCGCGTGCTCGGGCGTAACCGGGTCAACCTTCCTCGATAAGAGATATGGTTTTCAAGGCCTGTTCCCTAAGCGCATCGTTTTTCATTTCGGAGATTCCGGCAAGTTTTTCATTTAACCCGCGTTATTCACGATAGGCGGAAATAAAAATACCCAAGGCGCGAACTTTGCAACGGAGGAGGTATCTACGCCCCTTTCCGGAATTGCAAGGA
>JANLHZ010000331.1 GCA_024653775.1 Planctomycetota bacterium
TAGTGTGCTCGTGAGAGCATATTTTCGCGGTGTGGTGGATCGAATAAACGCCTTACGGCGCCACTACGAACGCGAACTACCCCGTGAACGGTTACGTTCGCAGTAACCAGTGCCCGAAAGAAGTTGCCGGAAAGATGATTGTATTCGGACGATATTCTTGTTATTCTGTAGAGCATTAAAATAATAGAAAATAATTCAGATTATAGATGTAAATTGCAATATTAATTAAGCATTATCAATATAATTCATAATTAATTGTATTGATAATGCTTAAAATACAATACATATAGCTTTGTACGTGTGAATGCCAACGTACCAATTTTGACATAAGCGCCCAGTGAAACCCGCCGCCGGGTTTTCCGGGACGACTCAATAGTGTTTAGTGCCGAACGCTATTGGGACGGACCCGATTTAGATCAGAATTCCGGACCGGGCTCTGAGTCGTTCGGTTCGCGGGGTGCCTCCGATCCGGGGGTCTCGATTCCGCCTGACGCGAGCAGCAGCGGCTTCAGATCGCTTCCGAGGTTGAAAAGCGCGTCCAGCGACGACATGTACGGAAGGAACTTCCCCGGCTGACACTGCGGATATTCCGGATGCCGGAAATCCTGGAACTCGATGGCCACTCCCTTTTCCGTGAAGTACGAAAGATCGCCGAGGTAATCTTTACCGTGGATTCCGGAAAGATAGCGGTCCGCCCCGAGTTTTTCGCACATCGCGAGTATCAGCTCCTTGCCCTTGCCGCTGGCTTCGAGTTCGCTGCATTTGTACACGGGGATTTTTACTTCGAGCGCTTCCAGGAAGACCTCGATCATCGCTACGGAAAGGCCGAGGAACATATCCCAGTCCTTCGTCAGAACTTCGCGGAACTTTTCGATGTACTTCTCGAAATGCGGCGCTTTCCGATAATTGATCTCGATCGCCTTGAGTTGCTTTTCGTTCCAGCGGGCCTGCTTTTTGTCGATCGCGCAGTCCATTATCATCTGGTCGAACTTGCCGGAAGTGAGGATCGGGACGGAAAGCCACTGCTCGCCGTCTTTGGTGCGGATTTTGTTGCGATGAATCCAGCCGAACGGGCCGCGTTTGACGAACTGCACGTTATCGACGATGACGAACGCGTCGGATATCAGAATCTTGTGGAAGAATCCGAGGTAAGGCAGATAGTTCGGCTGGTGACCCGTGATCAGCATAAAGATGTCAGAAGTCGGAGGTCCGTGTGAAGAAGAAGCTAGGAGTCTGAAACTAATAAGTGATACATCTCGCATCTCATATTCACGTCATCTTCACATCGCGCTCAATCGTCAAATCCTCGAAGTAACTATAGCTACGACTGCGGTTTGACTCAATCGCGCAATGCGAATCTGCCGCAACTCTGAGCGCGATTTTGTACGACTTATTAATTTCAGACTCCTTACATCGGCATTTCGCTATCAACGTACGCAATTTCGTTCATGCCACTACCTTGTTCCTTCCTCCTCGTTTCGCGGCATAGAGATTCTGATCGGCTTGTTCGATGAACTGCTGGATTCCCGCGTGCTTCTCCGGACTGAACTGCGCGGCGCCGATCGAGACCGTCACGCGGATTTCGCTGCCTTCGAATTCTATTACCTCGTCCTGAAGTTTCGTGCGGAGTCGTTCGCAGTACATTCTGGCGTGCGTAAGGTCAGTCTCCGGCAGGACCAGCAGGAACTCTTCGCCGCCGTAGCGTCCGACGACGTCGGTGGTTCTGGAAATCTCGCGCAGGACGTTCGCGAACCTCTGGAGAACGAAGTCTCCCGCGAGGTGTCCGTGGTCGTCGTTGACCTTCTTGAAGTAGTCGATGTCGCACATCGCGGCGGTGAGACCGTGTGAGTATCGTTTTTCGCGATCGATCTCCTCTTGCAGACGGGACATCGAAAACCTGCGGTTGTAGAGTCCGGTGAGCGGGTCAGTCATCGCGGCGAGCGAGAGTTCATGAAGCGCGTACCGGAGCCTCAGCATCGATCTGACGCGCGCGCGCAGTTCGAGGCGATCGAATGGCTTGACGATGTAATCGTCGGCGCCCAGATCGAGGCCGCGGACCTTGTACTCCGTCTCGGTGCTGCTTGTTACGATGACGACCGGGATGTACGGCTTTTCGTCCGAGAGATCCTCGTCCGCGCGAATGATTTCGAGCAGCTCGAAACCCGAAAATCCAGAAAGATGCAGGTCGAGAAGGATCAGGTCGACCTGGCCGGAATCGACGGCGCGGAGCGCGTCCTCGAGCGTCGAGGCGTGCCGGATTTCGTGGTCCTCCTTCGCTAGAACGCGCTCTAGAAGGTAGATCGCGTCTGGATCGTCGTCGATGATCAGAACCCTGCCTGGCTTTGGAGGTTGCATTACAAGCTTATACCTAAAACGCCGTCTGAATACAAGCTGGATCGCAGCGAGCGCGCGGGAGATTGGCCTCGGGCAATAATCCTTTGAATGTTCCGCGGACGTCGATTATATTTGCTTCGGCCAGTTTCGAGAAGCCTGGCAGTTGACCGGAGTTGCAATGACTGAAAACGCGGAAAAAAATTTTGGAATGGTCGCGATTTCGAAACCAGCGGCGGTTCTCGGGCTGTTGATCGTCCTGGTCGCGGTTTCCGTCATCCCCGCGAGGTCCGCTCCGCCGCCGCCGCCGGATACCGTCGCGCCTGCGCGGGTGGACGACCTTCGGATCGAGGAATTTGACGAGGGAAAGCTGATTTTCACATGGACCGCCCCAGGCGACGACGGAACTGAAGGCCGCGCGCGCAAATACGAGCTTGCGTACGTCGTCTGCGGCGTGGACGACGACAACGACTTCTCCCGCGGCGGCGTCAATCGCATGACTCCGCAGTCGATGATTCTCGTCCCGAACATGCCGCGCCCGGGAAGAGCGGGGTCGAAGGAGACGGTCAGCGTCACGTTCGATCCGAAGGACTCGACTCTCGATGACGAAGGCCGCGGATCGATGTGGTTCCAGAGTTACTGGGTGCTTTTCGCCTACGACGAAGAGAATAACGTATCGAGGTCTCGCCCGGCGCTCGATACGGAACTCGTAGAGAAAACCTGCTCGACCACTGACTGCCACGAGGACGCCTGGCCGCAGGATTCGGGAAAGCACGATCAGCATGTGGAAACCAACCGTTTCAAATGCGTGATGTGCCACCAGAGCGCGGTCGACTCCTACTGGAACCTGCTTGACGATCACGATAACGGAAACGTTGACCATCAGTTCGCTCGTGATCCTGAAGTTCATATTTATAACGAGCGGACGAAGCTTTGCCTCGAAGCGTGTCACGAAGAGCGCTCGTGGTTCGAAGAAAACAACTGGTGAATCCAGAGTTGTCGGCGGTCCGGAATCTGCGGAAAAGTCAAGTCGACAAATTCCGGCGTGACGATCGAACGCGCTTCTGTTAAGGAGCTACCGAGGCCAAGGATCTTCCGGAAATAAAAAAGCCCCCGTTTTTGACGAGGGCTTTAGAATAAGAAAAACCGGCGACGACCTACTTTCGCACTTGTGGGCACTATCATCGGCGCTCAAAGCTTAACTGCCGAGTTCGGTAAGGGA
>JANLHZ010000003.1 GCA_024653775.1 Planctomycetota bacterium
TCCCTTACCGAACTCGGCAGTTAAGCTTTGAGCGCCGATGATAGTGCCCACAAGTGCGAAAGTAGGTCGTCGCCGGTTTTTCTTATTCTAAAGCCCTCGCGGAAACGCGGGGGCTTTTTTGTTGATAGGGTCGAGGGCCCAGGGTCGAGGATTTAGGGAAATACTGAATTTCGTAACTGCGAGGAGATGCCTCATCTTCCTGATGTTCTTTGCGTTCTTTGTGGCTATTTGCATTCAGCCCTCACGGATACCAGGGGATTTTTTAATTGCGACTTGTTAAACAATTGCAAAGGCCGGGCCTGGAAAAAAGTGTTTTGCTTCTCTCAGAATTGGACAAACTGGTGTCTGGAGTTAGTATAGCTTGAACTGCGCCCCCTAAAACTGGACAGCTGTGTGAACGGCGGTCGAAAAGTACAGCACCGCGGTTGTATTTTAGGTCTCTGGCGAATGGGCGCCAGTCTTTTTGTCTACTTTTCTTCCTCCTCTCTAATGTCATGGTGACCTGCCCCCGCTGCACTTTTCAACCGCCGCTCACATGGCAAAAGAAGTTTTACCAAGCGGCTAGAAAGCGAGGCAAAAGACACGCCGCCGTGCTTAGAATCGTGGCCTCCAAATGGTTGAAGATAATCTTCAGAATGTGGCAGGAGCGAAGTCTCTACGACGAAAGCCGCTACCTCATGGCGAGGAGCAGACAACCGTGCCACACATATCGCCACCACTTGTTAATACGAGTGTAGTAAGTCGTTAAATACTTCAAAAACACTCTTGATCTGAAAGATAAGATGATTACGAACGCGAACTACCCCGTGAACAGTGACCATTCGATCAAGAGCTTGATCGAATGATTATGACAAAAAGCTAAATATAGGATTACATATCTATCAAATTATAGTCAAAATTTGATTCTTATCGGTTATATAAAGGATGCTTCTGTACTTTTATTATTGATTTAGCATGGATTCCTGCTTCATTTATTTGCTTATCGTATCGTAGCCAGATTCGAGATCCCTCTGAAAACTATCCCTATTCATTCGGGACCACTGATAACCATTCCGATCTCAGCCGAGCGCCGCGCGGAGTTCGTCAAGGTGCGAGAACGCGAACGTCGGCGCGGGACTCTTCCCCATCACGATGTTTGCGAGGTGTTTCACCTGCTTGTCCGGACGGATCAGATACCACGCGGCGTACATCCCGAGTTCGAGCGCGGGCAGAACATCTTTCGAGTACGTATCGCCGACCATCAACAGCTCATGGGGCGGAAGCTGCATTCGATGAATTGCGCCTTCAAAGAGACTCGGGTGCGGCTTCTGCTCCCCGAACCTGCAACTCGCCACCACGGTCCTCGAGTACCTGAAAAGCTGAGGAAGCTGATTCATGGCGCCAGTAAGGTACGGCGACCAGATGTTCGAAATGATCCCGAGCGGAACGTCCCGCTCGATCAGCGAATCGACCAGCGCTTCCGCGCCTTCGAGAAGTTTCGGCGCGGCGAGCTGGAAGTTCCAGTAATCCTCGATCTTCTTTGCGCGCTCGTCCGTAACCTCGAACTCGTGGAAACGCAGCGCCTTGATAATGTCCTCCGGCGAGTCGTAATGAAAGTTCAGAACGATCGCCTCGAGGAAATCGTGGTTGCCTTCGAACCCGAAAAGATCGCAGAAAAATCCCCGCGGCGACTGCGTCCCGCTTGCGACTAGCGTGTGCCCGAGATCGAAAATCACGCCTGTGAAAGTCTGGTCGTTCAGTGTCGGCATGCTCTATGGCTCCTAGTGTTCGTGGTATTCGTCGTCATCATCGTCATCATCATCGTCATCATCATCATCATCGTCATCATCGTCATCATCGTCGTCGTCGTCGTCGTCGTCGTCGTCGTCGAAGTCCTCCCACGGTGAATCCGGTTTCTGGACCATCATCAAATCTGAGACCTCGGAATTGTTTTCCGGGTCGATCAATTTTCGGAGGGCCTGTACGAAGTATTCGCCGTCCTCGTATCCGGTTTCCATGCAGTCGGTGCAGGCGAAGAAGCCGCGATACTTTCCCGGATAGCGCCATGGCTCGTGATCGTACCAACCCGTAAGCGCGTAGAACTGATAGGCGCTCAGAAGAAAGACGTCGGTCTTCGGGTCCACTTTCTTTTCACAGATTTCGCAGTGAGTCTGAGCTTCGAGGCAACTTCTGCAGACGAAAAATCCTTCGTCCATGATCCCCATATTCTCTGGACTGACTTTCATCTTCTCTTCGCACCTGCAGCAGTTCGCGCCCATTTTGCGATAGATCGCGTCGACCTTTTTCTGATTCGGGTCCGGTAGGAACCTCTGGAGTTTGTAATAGCTGTACGGATGTGGCAGGCGGCTGGTGTCCGAAAGTTTCAGCGCGGCGTGGAGGTAATTCGACACCTCTTCGAGCGAGGATATCTTTTTGATTTCCGGACCATCTGTATCGAGCGTGTCCGATTCCTGGAACCAGCCGACGGGACTTGAGAATTCGTTTTTGTCTGCGATCGACTTGTCCTTCAGTCTCTTTTTTACTTTGCTGGAGAACAATCTTTCGCGAAGGATCAGGAAATCGATGCGAATTATGCCTCCGAATATCTGATCGATTTCGAGTTCCATCTGAAACGAAGGACCTTTTTTGTGCAGGAACGTCATCGCGAAGGACCAGTTGCTTCTACGTTTCTTTTCGGAGACGACGTTATTGGCGCAGACCAGCAGGTCGGAGGCGATCAGCGGCTCCGGGTCGATAATGAACTCTATCACGTTCGGGTGCTGCTTCTGGAGTTCGCCAAGCTTTTCCCGCGCCTTCAGCAGAACTTCGAAGTTCGGATCGAAGAGCATAAGGTCGAGGATGATTCCGGCGGAGGACGGCTTCAGGTCTTCGAGGCATTCGATGAGCTTGATCTTCTGGTCCTGGCGGAGCGCCTGGATCGCGTTCCTGAACATGTAAACTCCGTCCCTGTCGGCCTTCTGGAAAATTCCCATGCACAGCTCGCACTGGATGTCCGGGTTTTCCATCAGTTCGAACGCGAATCCGACCCAGTCGCCGTCGTCGATAAGGAACTTCGACGCGGCGTCGCGGAGCAGCGTCGGGAATTCGAGGCCGTCCCAGATTTTGCCGCTCTTGACGGCTTCCGCGATGTCGATCCCCATAACGAAAAGAAAGAACACGCCCGCGCTAACGATGCCGAGGTTTTCCTTCTCGGTTCGGACGGATTCGAACAGCGAATCGATGCACTGCTCTTCGCCGAGGAATTCGAACAGCGACACCGCTGCGTCGATTACCTCGTCCGGAACCCGCGACGCGTCGAAATCGCCGAACTCCGCGAGGAGACGCGGAATGACGAGTGGAATGATCGCCTCCTTCGACGGGAAATTTTCGCAGAGGTTCTTCCAGGATTTTCTGTCGAACTCTCCCGCGGATAGATCAGTCAACAACGATGCAAGTTTGAATGGGTTCATTTGGTCAGGCCCCCTCGCGGTTCATTTTCCGCCCTGCTCTTCGTCGAGGGATCCGTCGAAGATTTCCTGCGCGCGACGGAAGTTCGGATGTTCGGAAACTTTCCCGGCGCGCTTTTTCGAGGCCTTCTTCCGAGGTTTTCCCACGTCTTCCGCTGGAGCCTCAGGAACCCCATCTTCGCTCACCGCCGCAAGGACCATAGGTTCGACGAGGGACTGCGCGCCTTCGTCACTTGCTTCTCTCTGCACAGTCTGCGGGATTGCCGGTCCAAGGTCCGCCGCGGTTTCAGCCGCGACGCGCACGCGCAGCGATTTCGAACCCAGGACCGACGCGCACGCGGCTTCGAGTTTTGCGTCGCAGGAAGTCGACTTGAACACGTCGCGTATGAAACCGCGCGTTCCTTCGCGAAACGCGACGACGAGCTGCCCGGACTCTACGCTCACCGGAACTACGCTAGAAAGCGTGTGCTTCACGCCTTCGCCGTGGTCGGCTTCGACCTTCGCTAGAATCCTGTCCCACGCCCGCTGAACGTCATCGATGCGCATTTCCGCGCGCTCGGCCTCCGCTGAAGATTCGGCCTGCTCCCGCGCGTCCGCGTCCGCCATGAATTCCGAAGATTCATCTCTCGCGCCCGAATCGTCATCTGGACGACCGCGGCCGGTTTCCTCGAAACCCGCGTCCGGGCCTTCGACGCCTTCGGAGTCGTTCCAGTCGTCGTCGTCAGACTGTTCGTTCATCCGCGGCGCGAGATCGGATTTTTTTTTTGCGGAGGTTCGTCCGGAGTCGATCAGCTTGACGGCTTCCTCGAAGGAAACCGGATTCACAGGCCGCGGAAGACCTATGGACTTTTCGAGCCGCGCTTCGAGCCGCTGGAGCTTGACGAGAACTTCCGTCAGCGGGATCAGTCCCTTGATGCGCGAAATCTTTACCAGCGCGATTTCCAGCGCGGCCTTCGGCATGTCGGTCTCGCGAACACGAGCCTTTCCTTCCATCAGGATTTCGAGGCTCATCAGGAATATCTCGGTCGGCACGCCGCGGGAGTGTTGGACGAGCCAGCCTTTCATCTCGTCGGTTTCGTCGATGAGCGGATATTCGCTTCCCGCGACCGCGACGCGAAGCAGGTTCTGGAACATTTCGATCAGACTTTCGAGAAGCAGCGGAATATCCCGTCCTTCGCGCTCGGCGCGGTCGATGATTCGAAGCACCTCCGCCGAATTCCCGGCGTACAGATTCGCGACGATCTCCTTGACGACCTCCGGGCCGATGATTCCGATGGTGTCCGCGACGACGAGCGTGTCGATCCGGTCCTTTGCGCCGGAAACGACCTGATCGAGCATGCTGAGCGCGTCGCGCATTCCTCCTTTCGAGGCGAGCGCGATCATCCTGAGCGCGTCCGGCTCAGCGCCCAGTCCCTCGACTTTGCAGATGTGCGAAAGACGATCGACGATCGCGGAGTTGGTGATTCGCTCGAAGTCGAACCGGAGACATCTCGAAACGATCGTCGAGATCACTTTGTGCGGCTCCGTGGTCGCGAAAATGAACTTCACATGCTTCGGCGGCTCCTCGAGAAGCTTGAGCAGCGCGTTGAAGGCTGCCTTCGTGAGCATGTGGACTTCGTCGATGATGTATATCTTGAACCTCGCGCGCGTCGGTCTCAGATACGCCTTCTCCTTGAGGTCGCGGATGTTGTCGACTCCGGTGTTGGACGCGCCGTCGATTTCGAGCACGTCGACGTCGTTTCCGTCCTCGATTCCCTTGCAGATGGCGCATTCGAGGCAAGGCGTGGCGGTCGGACCCTTTTCGCAGTTCATCGCCTTCGCGATGATTCGCGCGGTGGTCGTCTTTCCGACTCCGCGGGAACCCGTCAGAAGGTACGCGTGATGGATGCGCCCCGACTCCATCGCGCCCGCTAGCGTCGACGAGACCTTCAGTTGTCCGACAAGATCGTCGAAGGTCCTGGGCCTGTACTTTAGCGCAAGTACTTTGTAAGGCTCTGGTTCTTTCATCGGAAACGGCTTGGAGATAAAAAAAGCCCTGGAAACAAAAAAGCCTTGCCGGGCGACTGGCTCAGGCAGGTTGACAGAAACACAGGGTAAGACGTTTAGGGCTGCTCCGTTTCCGTCCTGACCCGGTTCACACCGCCCTGTTTTCTGACACCGTTTACCGTCAACGCCGTCACCAGGCAAGGCCATAATTTGGTTAAGCGGAGTCTAACGCCGCCTCCGCTGAAAAACAAACTACAAATGAAATTGAATCCTTGCAGAAGTCCTCGCCTGCTCCGGGGTGCAGACGCGTGGCACTTCCGCCATCGTCCGCGAAACCACGCGCAAGATGCGCGTGCCACAGCGCTCCCAGGATGTCCTCGCGAAAAAATCCGTAAACAAATGCGCTGCCTTATAGCTTCATTAAGTATTTCTGCAGAAAGAAGAAGCGGAGACTGGAGGTTCGAGATCGCGCATAAACAGGTAAGTCCGGAGTGCGGTATAAACTAACGCAGGCTGGTTCTGTTTATGCGGGTAACGAACTCGAACCACCCGGAGCCGTCAAATCGCCGTCGAGTTTCTCCGGCGACGCGATGACTCTGGGTCCACCGAGGGCGCCCTCGATCCTTTCTCGCAACAAGCGGGAAGGACAAAAAAGGCTGAGAACGAAAGGACCGGATGACAAAATAGCGGGCAACTGTTCACGGGGTAGTTCACGGTCTATAGCGGGATTCTGTAGTAGTGTGCCCGTGAGAGCATATTTCAGTTCGTAGTGTGCTCGTGAGAGCATATTTTCGCTGTATGGTGGATCAAAGAAACGCCTTACGGCGCCACTACAAACGCGAACTACCCCGTGAACAATTATGGCAAGACTCACGTCTTGCACTCCAAAGCAACGCAGAGCCGGAAACTTCGAACCGTGCGTTCCCGCGCGCTCATCTGTCCGAAAAAAACGGCGTGATCAGAAGTTCGACCAGCAGCAATACGATGATGATCCCGAAAAGCCAGCGCGAAAGGTACGCGTAATCGAAATCGTCCGCCACCCGGCTCTCGAAGGTCTTTTCCGTGAAAACCGACACGTTGAGGTGCTTCTCGAAGTCTTTCAGAACCGTTTTTTCGATCTCGTCAGGATCGATGACCTTCCGGAAGTTCACGGATTCCGACAGCGGGAAGTTCCGCGCGAATAGTCCCGACTTCTGCGATCCGGTCGCAGGGGAGGTCCAGCGGATTTCGGAGATGCCGCACTCCTGGAGCACGCTCTTCCTCACCTCGTATCCAACCGGCTCCGGATTTCCCTCCATCCGCACCTGCTCGAGATTGACACCGTAAAGCTTGTCGTCGCCAGGCACGCGGATTCTGAAGTCGCTCGACCATTCGCCCCGCGGCACGTAGAAATCGATCGGCGTCTCTATCGAATCGCTCGCGCGGTGTACCCGCGCGCTCGACATCTTCAATATCATCTCCGCGATCATGGACGGAAACAGCGGCCACACCGCCATATTGTTCCATTCGGTGTCGAAACTCGAAAGGAACACGAACACCCTCCCGCGACCGTAAGGCTTCGAGACGAGCAGCGGATATTCCGTACCTTCGCTCGTCACGCTCATCAGGACTTCGGCTCCCTCGCCGGGTTTCGTTTCCCACCACTCGGTGAGTTTCAGTTTCGCGACCGTCGCGGAGAAATTTTCGGTGCGGATGCGCTCGAAAGACGACTCCCCGAGCTTCGTCATCGCGGCGGGAATCTGGTCGATCACGGACTTTCGGCTCGTCATCGCGCACGGAAACCATCCCGCGCCGGACTGGTGTTCCGAGTCGTTCCAGCCAGCCTGGTCGAGACGATCGCCGAGTGAAATCCAGACCTGATTTCCGGCGAGCAGATATTCCTGGATTCTCGCGCTCTGAGTTTCAGTAAGCCTCGTTATGTTCGCGAGTATCAGCGCGTCCGCTTCGAGGCTTCCGGAGATGAAAAAGTTTTCGAAGCTGATGACGTCGAGGGACACGGGGATCATTCTTTCCGCGCTGTTTATCGCGCTGAGCGCGGTGGAAAAGTAGCTCAGTTCGCCGCGGAATCTTCCACGCTCGGGTTCGCCCGAAGGCTCGCCGTCGACGCTGATGACCTGCAAGTGGTCGTAAGAGCAGACGACCTTGAAAAACGAGTTGTTTTTCGCATTCGCGTCGCTGACCTCGAGTTCCGCTTCGAACTCGTGCAGACCCTCATTCTCGAACGTCACGCTGCCTTTGTAGCTTACGGAGGTGAAGTCCTCGTCCGTCTTCCAGGAGGACGGAATGAGCGAACGCCAATCGCCGAGGTTGCTGCCGCCGACGTTGCTGCCTTCGCGTTCGACGCGATACCGAAGCTCCGGAAGAGACGCTGAGTCCGCGGATCCCTCGAAGCCGCGCACGATCGCTATCGCCTCGAATCCCGACGGCTGGGAAGTCTTCTGGATCGGGTCGTCGAAAACCACATCGACGATCTGGAAATCGACAGCCTCCTGCTCTCCGAACAGAATGAGGTTCCACTGGACCTCGCTGCGATCCTTCTCCTCTTCTTCCGCGGAGTCTCTGGATTCGCCAGGAGTGTCTTTCTCGTTTACGTCCGGCATGTACCGCGCGACGTCCGTCAGGAAGTACGCCCTGTGCACGCTTATATCCCCGGCTTTTGAAAGCGCTTCCTTTTCGACGTCCGCTAGCGAAAGTTGGCCGTCCGGAGCGCACCAGCTTTTCGTTTCGAAAATCACGTCCTTCGCGGCGCTAAGGTCCGCGCCGTGATAGAGCAATTCGAATGCGCCTTCCTCCGCCGGGGTCGCGAAGATGCTTACCACGTCTCCGGTCTTGAGGCTGTTGATGACGCTTACCGCACGGCCCTGAATCTGGTCGAACACCGACGAATCCGCCGAGCGCGAATGCGTGCTTCCCGAGCGATCGAGCAGAACGACCACATGAATCGGATCGCGCAGCGAGCGATTGTTCTCGAGTCCTTCCTCCTCGAACACCGGATAACTCATCGCGAGAAGAAGCAGAGCGATAAGGATCGTCCGCAGAATGACGAAGATGAAGTTCGACGCGCGGAACCTCTTCGGCTGGCTTTCCACCGCAATGCGCAGAATACGCATCGGACCGAAATCCACGTTTCTCGGCCTTTTCCGACTGAGAAGGTGGATTATTATCGGCACGAGTAGCGCGCTCAGAATCCAGAATGGAAGTGCGGAAGTGAAGTTCATCGGCTATGTCTGACTGTGAAACGAAACCATCCTTCCATTGTACGAGTCCCGGAACCAAATGGTAGCAGACGGGAAATAGAATTTCGCCCGCGGCCTGGCTGAGAGGTGGCACGGGCATCTTGCCCGTGGGATTTCACGGACGAGGACGTCCGTGCCACGATTCCCGCGCATGGCGCGCCGTTGCCAAAAAATCGCTCGGACATTGAAACGACGAGGAATTCCATTAACCTGTTACGAGGTTTGGTCCCGCATCGAGAAACATGCCGCATCTTCCTTTTATAGATTTCAATACGCTGCCGATGGCGGTGAACCTGCTTCTGGTGGTGGCGAGCATTCTGCTGCTGTGGAAGGGCGCGGACAAACTCGTCGAAAGCGCCGCGCACATCGCGCGAAGGTTCGGAGTAAGCGATCTCGTCATCGGGCTTACCATCGTCGCGTTCGGAACGAGCGCGCCGGAGTTCGCGGTTTCGATAAACGCCGCGATAAACGGGAAGTTCGACATCAGCGTAAGCAACATCGTCGGCTCGAACATTTTCAACCTCGGCATAATCCTTGGCGGCTGCGCGCTGTTTCGCGCGCTTCCGACGTCGAGGGCGCTCGTATGGCGCGACGGCCTGCTGCTTCTCGTAATCGCGACGTTCCTTGGGATATTTCTTTACAAGAACGTCGAGGTGCCGGGCGAGCATTCCGTTCAGAACGGCATCGCGGTTACGACGAAAACCCTCATCGAAAACGAGGTGATGACCGCGGAGCAGATCGCGGACGTGAAAACCGGAGCGCCGGTGCCGGAAGGGGTCAACCCCGCGTACGCCGAGATTCTGGCGTCGCCGCTGGTGCTTTCGAGGCTCGAAGGCGGGATTTTTCTCGCCGCGCTGATTTTCTGGCTGTTCCTGCTGTTCATAAAAAGGCAGGCCGTGGACGAAGACGAACTCCCGGAGGGCAAAGGCGGCGCGAGCGACTATTTCTGGCTGCTCGTCGGACTCGCCGCGGTCGTGGGCGGAGGTCACCTGCTTGTGGAGAGCGCTTCCGCGGTCGCGCGAAGTTTCGGCATCAGCGAGTGGGTTATCGGCGTGACCATCGTCGCAGCGGGGACAAGCGCGCCCGAGGTCGCGACGAGCTTCGTCGCGGTGATCAAGAAGCGCTACTCGATAAGCATCGGAAACCTCATCGGCTCGGACATCTTCAACCAGCTAGGCGTACTCGGACTCGCGGCGGTGATCAATCCCCTCGTGATCGTCGAGCCGGGCGCTATGTCGAGCGTCATCACGATGATTTTCATGATCGCGCTGACGATCATGTTCATGCGCACGGGCTGGAAGGTCCGCAGATGGGAGGGCGGCATTCTGATCGGGATCAACCTCGTGCGCTGGGTGCTCGACTTCTCCGGAGTCGACGTCGTCGCGCAAATCACCTCCGCGGTGGGATGATCCCTGGACCGCGGACGTCCTCGTCCGCAAAGGGCGCACGCAGTGCGCCCCTACTTCGTCTTCAGGTGCAGCTCATCGAGCTGTTTCTGATCGACCATCGAAGGCGCGCCAGAGAGGAGGCACGTCGCGCTCGCGGTCTTCGGAAACGCGATTGCTCAAAACCGAGTACCGCTATAATTTCTATAAACAACTCGCACTTCAGAAAGCGCTAAAGAATGACGCACGTTGATGCCGATAGAACACGGCGAGCAATCGAGTTCACGTATTAGGCTACACATGACGAAAATTGAGGTCAAATCCGCTCAGAAAGGGGTGGCGTCTTTATGGATCGAAGTCGAAGGCGTTTCGGAGAGCAATCTTGACTATCTTTCCTCAGTCATGAAAGATAGTTTAAATCAAGAAAATCAGATTTCCGACGCCGTGGCGAAGGCATTCCAGAAATCTGTAGCTCTATGTCCGACGGCAAACCCAAGCGATCTATGGCAGCATGTTGTCTATCGAAATTTTATAGATCTTGGTCATTCAGACCAGCAATGGAAACGTGTGTCGGGCTTCGCACTTGAACGCGCTCTTGCGATGATTTACGAAGATAAATTATCGACTTACGATATGCGCATGAGGATTCTGAACAGACCGGAATCACGTAAGGTTATCGCTTCCGTCGGCTTAGAAAACACAGTCAATACATCTAAGGTTGACCTCTTTATCGAGGGCTGCCGCGATGGTAGGTGGGAAGTGTTCGGAGTGATTCACGTAAAAGCGAGTATTGCCGAGCGAATACAGGATGACGTACCGGCAAGCACTTCGCTTATGAAGAAGGGCTTGCTTTCTATAATGCTCACGATGGATTCGAAAAGTTACCCGCCGCCTCATGGAGACGGCGTAAATTATGGTGAGTTGGGTGGTCGTAGTTTTGGCACAAAAAAGGAACGCATCAAACGCGATTATATTGAAAAGAACGGCCAATTCGATGCTTTGTTTTCGTTCAATTTGAGAACACCCGCAAGCCCAAGGTCTACTGAATCCGGAAAGATGACGTACGATTTCTTTCGCAAATTGGATTGAGCCGCGTTAGCGGGTCAAAGAAAATTCGGTCCTCGATCTGCTACGCAGATTGTTTACTTTTTGC
>JANLHZ010000008.1 GCA_024653775.1 Planctomycetota bacterium
AACCTGGCATCAAAGTGATCTGGCGCGGACTGCGCAGTCTGATGGACATCGAAATCGGCTACAATATCGGGAGAACTTGTGGGTAACCCAAAGGTTCACAGAACTCTTACGAGATGTATAACTTATTGTTTTACGAGTCCTTAGCTTTGAAGTCTATTCGGCGACTACATGGGCATTATAGCCGAGCCAATCTCAGGAACTTCCAGAGACGTTTCAATCGACGAATTTCACCGAACTTATGCGCGCGAACGTCAGATAGAGGTGGCGTCGATCCGTGCGGACATTTTAGTCGCGACGGCGCGCTGGCGTTCAGACGGGCGCATTTCGTACTTCATTTCGTACACCGCGGTCGCGGCGCGTAGCGACGGATCGCTGATACGCATCATCGCTTTGATTTTCTCGTAGCCCGCGAGCACGTCGTCCCGGCGCATCTTGTTGAAAATGAGGTCCTTGATCCGCGCGACGATTACGTCGCTCGAATCGCTCGTAAGCAGAACCTCGGGCACAAGCTCACGTCCCGCAAGAAGATTCACCATCGCGAAATGCTTTACGTTGACCACGCTTCGAAGGATCGAAGCGAGCGCGGGGTTCACGCGGTACGTCACAACCATCGGAACGCCGAAGTGCATGAGTTCGAGGGTGGTCGTTCCGCTTTTGACGATTGCGAAGTCCGCGAGACTCATTATTTCGTGCGCGCGGCCTTCGATGACGCTCACGTCGAGACCCGTGGCGGGAACCGTCTCCGCGATCAATTCGAGGAGTTCCTTCGATGCGGCTGGAATGACGAATCTGAAATTCCCGAATTCCCGGAGTTTGCGCGCCGCATCGAGCATGGCCGGGAGCAGATTCGATACCTCCTGCCTCCGGCTGCCCGGAAACAGCGCGATGGTTCTTTCGTCCGTGTCGAGGAGCGATTCGAGATCGTCCGCGGCCTTGACGCCATCCAGGTACGAGAATAGCGGATGCCCCACGTACTTCGCGCAGACGCCGCGAAGCTGGTAGAACTCCTCTTCGAATGGAAACAGCACCAGAATCTGGTCCACGCACTTTTTGATCCTGCGCACGCGGTAGCTACGCCACGCCCACACCTGCGGGCTGACGTAATGAATCGTGCGCAACCCGAGCTTCTTCGCCCGCGAGGCGAGCGCGAGATTGAACACTGGATTATCGACGGTGAGGAGGGTGTCGAATTCTCCGGAGCGAAGGCGCGCCAAGGTCCGCGAGAGAAGTCTGTAGAAGTACACGAAGCTCTTCAAAACGGGGATGAACCCCATCACGCTTTTCGACACGATTTCCTCGAAAAGTTTCACGCCGGAAGATTCGAGCAACGCCCCGCCGACGCCTTCGATTTCGATTTCCGGCTCGAGGCCGCGGAGTTTCGCGACGAGTTCCGCCGCGTAGCGATCTCCCGACGCTTCCCCTGTGGATATGAACAGCTTCTTTTCCGGCATCGATCGAACCCGCGTCCGCGCGAAGGCTCCCCAGAATCCGCCCGGCAACGCCAGTGTGCGGTCCCGGGAGCGACGATCCCCGCGCCCCTGAAAACCTCTCTGAAATATTTCATCCCCGGAATAAAAATCCTAAGATTTCGATTACACTTGTAAATCAACAACTTTTCATTTTCACCACAGAATGCCTTTAATTATTGGAGGGTAGTATGTCTTTAGTTGGTAAAAAAGCTCCGCAGTTCAAGGTTCCGGCCGTCGTGAATAACGAGCTGGGCGAATTCGACAGCGCGTCGATGAACGGCAAGTGGGGCGTCGTATTTTTCTATCCGCTCGATTTTACTTTCGTTTGTCCGACAGAAATCATCGCGTTCAGCGACGCGGCCGAGCAGTTCAAGAAGCTCGACACCGTCGTCGTCGGCGTCAGCGTCGACAGCCATTTCACCCACCTCGCGTGGATCAACACTGCCCGCGAGAACGGCGGCCTCGGCAAGCTCAACATCCCGCTCGCGGCTGACCTGAAGAAGGAAATCTCGACGAACTTCGGCGTTTTGAACGAAGGCCTCGGCGCGGCGTATCGCGGCGTGTTCGTCATCGACCCGCAGGGCGTCGTCCGTAGCGCGATCGTAAACGACCTCGCGGTCGGACGCAACGTGCAGGAAGTCGTCCGCACCGTGAAGGCGTTCCAGTTCGTAACGAAGAACGCCGGGCAGGTCTGCCCCGCCAACTGGGACGAAGGCAAGGATTCCATGTCCGCCTCCCCGAAGGGCGTCGCGGATTACCTGAGGAAGCACTAATCCTGGGACTGCGGATGTTTTTATTCGCAAGTTTCCAGTGTCGATTCAGTTGAAGGCCCGGACATACCTCCGGGCCTTTTTACATTATATTCGTGCCGTCTACGAATTATTTGTACGATTGATGGCGGACGTTCGGTAAACGACGCGAATGTTTTGTCCGCGTGTTCAAGATCAGGATGAGCGTTCCACGTTCGGGATTTGATCGCGCCTGTCTGATTAACGCGGCTCACCGATCACTTGCAGTCAATATGACTTAACATAATATTTGTCTGGTGAATATAATAGTGTCACGACTCGTAACACTATTGTATATTCGTTACTAATATTATTTTTAATAATGTTATAATGAAATAATCATTGTTATTGTAAATTATGAGATCGAATTAAAGCCGGGCACTTCCAGAGTGACCGGCACTTTTTATTGCCTGAAACGCGCCGTGGGCAAAATTTCTGTGTAAATCTGTGTTCTTCGATGGACGCTCGGGTTTAAAATCACCGCCACGCATGAATTCATCGAACCGTTCCACAAGCTGATATGCACGCACTTCTTTTCGATTTCGCGAAATCGCTCGGCGACAACCTCGCAGACCTCGACCTCATCCGGCCGGAGTTGTTCCTCGCGATGACGTTCCTTGTAGCGTTCGTTTACGACCTCTTCGCCGAAAAAACCGCAAAGCGACTCGTCGGGTTCCTGTGCCTGTTCGGCGCGATCGCGAGTTTCGTTCTCACGATGAGCGTCGAATCGTCCGCGATGACGGCCTACAGCGGGAACATATTCATCGATTCGTTCTCGCACTACTTCAGATTCCTGTGCTACGGAACTCTCGCGCTGGCGCTCGTCGTCGCGATCTCGTCGAAAAGCATCCGCACGCCCAGGGAAGGCGAGTTCTACTATCTGATGGTCGCGACGGGGCTTGGGATGGTGTTCCTTTCGATGGCGAACAGCCTGCTGATGATCTATCTCTCGCTCGAAATGCTGAGCCTTATGTGCTACGTCCTCGCTGGGTATCAGAAGCGGGACCGCAAGTCGAGCGAGGCGGGATTCAAATACGTCATCTACGGCGCGCTCGCGAGCGGAACGATGATCTACGGGATGGCCCACCTCTACGGAGTCACGCACACACTGGAACTCGACAAAGTCATCGAAGCGCTGACGAGAATGCTCGCACACGGCGAAATCGCGTGGTGGCAGGTGCTCGTGCTTGCGCTGATGCTGTTCGCGGGGCTTGCGTACAAGATCGCGGCTTTCCCGTTCCACATGTGGTCGCCAGACGTGTACGAAGGCGCGCCCACCGCAGCGACGGCTTTCTTCAGCGTCGGACCGAAGGTCGCGGGATTCGCGATCATGGTCCGCGTGTTCTTCCTGCTTCGCACCGCGTTCGACGATCCGGCCCTCGCAAACTCCGAGGAGATCAAAACCCTCAGTTTCTGGCTCGCCAGGATCTTCGTGATCGTCGCGTTCAGCACGATGACCATTGGCAACCTGGCGGCGCTCGCGCAGAATAACGTCAAGCGTCTGCTGGCGTACAGTTCGATCGCGCACTCCGGATACATTCTCGCCGCGTTCGTTGTGATAGCGCCGACCGCGTTCGGCGAAGGCGCCGCGTACTTCGGACTCGAGGCTGTGCTGCTGTACCTCCTCGTTTACGTGTTCATGAACCTCGGCGCGTTCTACGCGCTCGTCTGCATCGAGAACAAAATCGGAAGCACGGACCTTGGCGACCTCCGCGGCGCCGCGACGTACGCGCCGTTTTTGTCGGTGACGATGGCGATAAGCCTTTTTGCGCTCGTCGGGCTTCCGCCGCTTTCGGGATTCATCGGGAAGTTCTTCGTGTTCCGCGCGCTGCTAGATCCGTATACAGGCGGGTCCGAAGGAACGCAGAGTTCGATTCTGCTTTTCCTCGCGTTCGCGATCGCGGTGAACAGCGTCATCGCGCTGTTCTATTACGTGCGAGTGCTGAAGACTATGGTCGTCGATGCGCCTTCGGAACTGACGAAACAAAGCGCAATCAGAATGCCGCAGGGGTACGCGTTCGTCTCCCTCGTGTTCGCTGTGCCGACGCTTCTGCTCGGGATTTTCTGGAATCCGGCGAGCGAGATCGTCAGCGACGTTCGCATCGAAGTCGGCGCGCCCGCGGACGCCGGGAATACTGCAACCGCCGCCGCCAACGCGGTCGGCGAGATCGCCAGCGCGGACGATGCCTCGGCTTCAGAAGACGCGGATTAGCGATCACCATCGAGGTTTGTCGAAAAAGTGCCGGGGACTTCAATCGTCTGACACCCAGATTCCTGGGATCAACTTTTCGCGCAACTTTAAAACGAGAAAGTCCACGGCACTTGTAGTTTCAGGACCTTTTCAGGCAGCCTCGTGGGGAGAGGGCGGAATTCTTCATCCCATGATCGGTCGCCACGAGGGTTTTTGTTCCCCGGATCGGACATCCGGCGAATTCTGTTATATAATAGGATGAGGAGAGAACGGCGGATATGCCAATAAGAGACGATCACACCGACGCGCACGAGAACGTCGAAGAGCGGCTTCGAAGAAAACTGTTCGACCTCGAAACGATCAACGAAATTTCGAGGCAACTGAATTCGAGCCTCGAGACGGCGAAGCTGGTTGACAACCTGCTCGTCGCGCTGATCGGAAGATTCGGCGTGCAGATGGCAGCGATCTATCTGAAGCGCGGACCGATATTCAGCTTCTACGCAGGGAGAGGCGTGCGCAACCGTCTTTCGCTCCGTCCGCTCGACGCGGAAGACGATGGAGTGCGCATCATCGCTGAGCACAGCGCGCCAATGCTGTGCGCAGACCCAGGGCTTCGAAACGTCAGCCCGGAGCTTAGAGACGCGTTCCTCTCGCTTTCCGCCGAGGTGGTCGTCCCGCTGATGAACCGTAGCGAAGTCACGGGCATTCTGATACTCGGAAGGAAGATGGCGCAGAAAACCTACCGCGAATACGAACTCGGGTTTCTCTCGCTGCTCGCAAACCACGTCGCGATCGCGCTCGCCAACGCGGATAGAGTCGAAAAGATCGTCGAGGCGGACCTTAAACTCAAGCAGGCGTACGACCGACTTTCCGAACTCGATCGAAGCAAGAGCAAATTCATCGGACTCGCATCCCACGAATTGAACACGCCGGTTACGATCATCGATCTTTCGCTCTTCAACATCAAAACGATCCTTAGCCGGAAGGATCGGTACAAGATCGACGACGTGCTCGGCTCGATGGAGATCGCGATAGAAAGGCTCAAGGAGATCGCGTCCGACCTCGTCCTGCTCGCGCGGGGCGAAGAGAACGCCATAAGCCTGCGCGTGCGCAGCGCAAACGTTAACGACCTCTTCGACGAGGTGCGCAAACTCTCGGCGGTCTACCTCACCGAGCGCAGGGAGGTGACGATCAGGATTCCGGAAGCGCTAGACCTCCCGAAGGTCCGCGTGGACGCGCGCAGAATCATCCGTGTGCTGATCGCGCTCATCGAAAACTCGATCAAGGCGATCACAGAAGAAGGCGGCGAAATCGAACTCACGGCGGTTCGCGACGAGACCCGCGAAGGGTTCGTCACTGTGTGCTGCCGGGATACCGGAGTCGGACTCGACAAGAAATACCATCAGCAGGTGTTTGACAAGTTCTTCGAAGTCGGCGAGATCGTCCATCACTCGACAAGCAAGGTCGCGCACCGCGGCGGCGGCTTCGGCATCGGTCTCAGCGTATCGCGGGAAATCGTCAGAAACCACGGCGGCGAAATCTGGGTCGAAAGCGAGGGCGCGGGCAAAGGCTGCCGCGTCTACTTCACGATCCCGATCGCCAGGGTCACCGGCACGGTTAAAATCGCGCTTGCGTAGTGGTGTATATTTTATTCGTGCCGTCTACGAATTATTTGTAATACCGCGTCCTTCGCGGTCATTTCCCGAGCCTTCCGCGGACGTAAAGCTTTCCCGGAAGCTGGGTCACGAATCCTTTCATATCGAGCATCATCAGCGCGGTCATCGTGGTGGTTATCGGTAGGCCTAGCGTGCGGGAAATCTCGTCGATATGCGCAGGCTCTGACGAAAGGGATTCCATAATCTGACGGTCCACGCCTTCGAGTCCGGCTGGAAGCGCGAAGTTCTGGACGTCGTCGTCATCCGGGAGTTTTCCAGCGGTCGCGCGGCCGAGGTCGCCGAGTTCGTCGAGAATGTCCCGAGCGTTTACGACAAGTTTCGCGCCGCTCTGGATCAGTCTGTTGGTGCCGATGCTGGACTCCTTGTCGATCGGCCCCGGCACGGCGAAGACTTCGCGGCCCTGCTCGAGCGCCCACTGCGCGGTGATGAGCGATCCCGAAGATTTCCCCGCTTCGACGATGACAACGCCGAGACTCGCGCCGGAGATCAGTCGGTTCCTTCGCGGAAAATTCTTCGCTTCGGGCGGGGTCGAGAGCGGAAGTTCGCTCACCACCGCGCCGTTTTCCGCGACGGCTTTCGCAAGGCCTTCGCCACTCTTCGGGTAGATGTCGAGGAGTCCGGAGCCGATGAACGCAATAGTCCGACCGCCCGCGTCGATCGCGGAGGAATGTGCCGCGGAGTCGATACCCCGCGCGAGTCCGCTGACGACGCACGCGCCCGCCATCGCGAGTCCCCCCGCGAGAATCCCCGCGCACTTCTTGCCGTAGAACGACGCCTGCCTGCTTCCGACGATACCGATGGCGAAAGCGTCCTCCTTCCGCATCTCGCCCTTCACGTAAAGCAGCGGCGGCGCGTCGTGAATCCGCTTCAGTCCCTCCGGAAAACCTTCCGACCAGTGCGGGATGAGTTTGACGTCTATGTCGCGAAGCATTCGGAATTCATCGTCGGCGAGCTGCGCGCTTTTCGGGGTGCCGATCTCCGCCGCCGCTTTCTTCATCACGCCTGGGACGGACTGCCTTTGCGCCGAGGACGCCTCGAGAACTCCGAGCGCGCTTCCGAACGCCTCGTAGAGACGATGGTAACTTACCGGACCCATGCCCGGACTCAGGATCATATTCATAGCCGCCCAGAGTTCCGCGTCAACCTGATCCGTCATAGATGCCCCCACACAGGAGTTGAAAAACGATAAGTTATGAGACTTCTATTCCTTCGACTTTCCCATCGCGAGAAGTTTGTGGTAGTAACGAAACGCGTCTGGAATCTTCGCGAGGATGTCCGACGCGATCATCCCTTCCTCGCCTATCGCGCGCGCGGCGACGTCTCCCGCGACGCCGTGCAGGAAGACTCCGAGGCATGCGGAATCTAGCATCGAGTAGCCCTGCGCGAGCAGCCCGGCGATAACGCCCGTCAGAACGTCTCCGGAGCCGGCGGTCGCCATCCCGGAGTTCCCGGTTTCGTTCGTATAGATCTTGTGGCCGTCCGTAACGATGGTCGTGTGTCCCTTGAGCGCTGTGATCACGTTGTGTTTCTTCGAAAACGCGATCGCGTGCTTCTCTCGCGCGGAGTTTATATCCTCGGTGGTGGTCCCGACGAGCCTTGCCATCTCTCCGGGATGGGGAGTGATGATCGCACGCCTCGAAATGTTGCGGAGGTTGTCGCGGTTCCGGCTGAGAATGTTGAGACCGTCCGCGTCGATCACGAGCGGTTTCTGAGTGATGCGGTGCAGTATCGAAACGAGCAGCGCCTGCGTCGGCTGCGACTGCCCGAGACCCGGACCGATGGCGAGAACGTCGGCAAGCTCAGCCTCCTTGCGAATATCATCGATGCTTTCCATCGAGTGCGCGCCCGGCTCGCTCTCGAGTTCGGCGAGAGGTTTTACCATTACGCAGGGCGAATGAGCCGCAACGAGTCCGAAGATGGACGCAGGTACTCCGACAACGGAGACTCCAGCGCCCGAGCGAAGCACCGCGAGGCTCGCGAGCGCCGCGGCGCCCGACATCGAAACGCTCCCCGCAAGCACGAACACCCTTCCGAAAGTCCCCTTGTGCCCGTCGCCCGGCCTTGGTTTAAGCCTGCATAGCTTGTAGTTCGAATGGGATATGTTCTTCACGGGACTTTCACGCTGGTTGAATCAAGCTCGAAGCCGCGGCGATTTTACCACTTTGATTCCGCAGGACTACAAACTCGGGACAAGAATTAACCTCGGAAAACCTCAACCCTCCGGATTATGCATCGTGAAGGGAACGCCGCCGGTGTTGTAGAGTCTTGGAGTCTGCATCGTGTTCATAAGCATCGCGTGCTCGCGGACGCGCTGGAACAGATAGCTGTACACCTCGTCGATGGTGATCACGCCGTTTTTGTTGGAATCGCCCGCGCCGCGGAGCGCCTCGACGAAGTACAGCGTAAACGTGCCGTTGGATTTCTCCTCGACTTCAGTCGCGCCCTCGCCGGCGGAGCAGCTCAGCATCACCAGCGTAGACGCGTCGACGAGCGATGACAGTTGATTCGGGATATTCGGATTCTCCACCTGCGAACTCACCGAACTTCCCGGCGGCCTCTGCGGTCTCGGCGGCGCTGGACGCTGTCCTTCCTGAGGGGTTCTACCTCCCTGCTGAGCCTGACCTACCTGCGGATTCTGATTCGTCTGCTGACTCGGACGACTTACCCTCCGTCCCGCAAACGCGTCGTCCCAGGGATTGTTTCTCGAAACCGGCTCTCCCCAGAAAGCGTTCGGATTCGACGGAGTCTGCGGCGTCTGCCCAGGCGGGGGGACCGGAAACGGCGCGCCCTCCTCTGGAGTGACTTCGAACAAAGTACCACTGAACGCGCCGCTGTATTCCACGGGCGGGACGGCCGCACCACCGGAAACCGTCGCACGGGCATTTTGACCGTGAGTTTCCACGGACGTGACGGCCGCACCACCGTAATGCGCCGGCGGGAATCCCTCGTACCCCGTCTCCGCATCGAAGTATCTTCCGCTCACCCGTTCCGAACTTCCCGCGCGGTAGCCGCGTTCGGATAGATCGCCCCAGAAACTTGTGTCGAAACAGAGGAACTTCTTCTCGGCTTTTATTCCCTTGAAAATATTGCTGAGTTCGTCGATCGAGATCGCGGTGTTCGGAATATCGCTTAGCTTGACATCGTACGGGAAAATAAAATTCCTGCCGTCGGGCGAGGTCGCGCCGTAGCCCGCGAAGAAGAATATGACGTCGTCGTATTTGAGGCACCTCGTCGCGAGAAAATTCGTGAGGTTATCCAGAATCGCGGCTCTCGTCGCGCGCTGGTTCACCAGGAGCACGACGTTGCGTTCAGGAAAATACAGCGGAAGGTTCCCGGTAAGATGCTCGTGAATTAGCTGCGCGTCCTTGTCCGCAAATTTGATCGTGCTTTCGATCTTGCTTTCGAAATATTTCGACACGCCCACGAGAACCGCGAGTCTCTTTCGAACGAGTTCGCGAAATTCGTCGGTGCGTTCGAACGGGTTGAACGCGTTGTAGAAATCCTTCAGCAGCGTAACCTTGCTTTCGAGCATCGACGCGGGCATCACGCCTTCGTTGACGTTTCGCCAGTTGTCGGAATCGAGACTGCCGGGCACCGTGAAATGGCCGATGAAAATGTTCCAGCCGCCGAGTCCGCGTTCGAGATCGTCGAGGTCTAGAGTCTGGCGGGAATGATACCTGTTCGTCCAGACCTGCCTTTGCGAGTGGATCGAAATGACGGAAATCTCGAATTCGAGGTCCGCGTAATACTGCTCGTCTCCAACGAAATAGCTCACCGGGAGCAGGTAGCCCCAAAGCAGAGTGTTAGGCCAGAACCATCCGTTGTGGCCGACCCAGCCGACCTGATACTTGTGCACCGTGAACTTGAAAATGAGGTCGTAACCGTTGTCCCAGCCCTCGGTAAGCCAGTGCGCGTCGGATTGGAGTTCGTCGCTTCTGCCAAGAACGCCGATGCTCTCGAAAACGTTCGCCTCGCGAAAAGCCTCCTCGAACTCCCTTCTAAACCTGTCCTTATCGACCGGAATCGAATAGATCGGCTCCTCGGTGTTTCGGTTGAAAGCCTCCTGGTCGAACGCCATCGACACTGGCGCGATCGCAACCTTGTACTCCATCGGCTGCGTATTCTGATGCAGCCTGAAAAGCTCTTCGTCCTCTAGCACGGACGGAAACTCACGAGAGGAACATGCCGTGAGCAGAGTCAGCGTGAAAATAAAAAGGAGCAGTCTCATTCTGATTCCCTGATTCGGGGGAATTCGGGATTAGGAGGCGACACCTCCTTAGGTCTCGGCGTTCGGGTCCAAGAAACCAAGTCATCATATAACTTTGGACAAGACGATGCAGCACATTTTTTGCGCCGGGGAAAAGTAGTACATGTCCCCAGCGATCGCGCAGATCACTGGAACCCGCCATAGATGGTGATGTCGTCGAGTTTTAGTCCCGGGTCAGCAAGGTACGAAACCGACGACTCGAACCGCACGCGCATCTGGAATTTTGGATACGACGAAACCGGAAGCGCGGAGATGTTTATCTCGCCGCTTGCGTCTGGAGTCAGCCAGGACGAGTTTCCTGGCATATCCGTATCGCTGATGACGTCACCGTTGTTTTTGTAGAGCTGAATCTTTATCTCGGTGTTTGCTGGCTTATTCGCAATGTTCAGTTTGATCTTTTCGTAGACGATCAAGGTGCCCGGATCGGGAGTGATGAGCGCCTTCAGGTCGATGTCGAAGAAATGCATGGTCCCGTAAGTAGGAACGTTGAGCGGGGAAACGAGCGCTCCTGCCACGTCCTGCGCCACAGCGAGGTTTCCGCTAGTCGGGTGCCAGTCGACTCCGCGGACGACGTTAGTCTGCGCGTTCAGCGCAGGCCAGGTGCCGCCCGTGAGACTCCAGAACGCCCCACCGGCGTTCGACGTGATCGCGAGTCCTCCGTTCGTTGCGACGAGGAACAGACTCCCCACCCCGTCCTGCAGGTATGCGACGCCTTGAATATCGTTGCTCGGAAGGCCGCCGATGACGTTGTAATTAGCGCCCGCGTCGGCGCTGAATCCAAGGCCGTTTGTGCTGCCGACGAGTATCTTTGCCATGCTAGTGGCATTGAGGAACTCGATGCAATTGTAATAGTCGTTGCTGTTGAAAGTCGTCTTGGTGAATTGACTTCCGTCGTTGGTGGTGACGTTGATTTCCCCCAGGGCGTTGAACGCGCGTTTGTGCGTGACCGCGCCCCAGGTATTTCCGGTCGCGTCTCCGTCGTAGAAATCGACTCCCCTGATCCTTCTGCTGTCGGTCTGCCCGGCTCCGTTTCCTTCGCTGATTCGCGACCAGGTGCTGCCTCCGTCGTGTGACTTGCTGATTCCGTCGTCGGTGGCGATAAGGAAGTGCGGGATGTTTCCGGATGGATTCGGGTGATCGAGAATCGCAAAATCGTAGTGGTCGCTCGAATCGATTCCGGTCGTTCCCGAATCGAACAGGTTGAATGTGGACGTGCCGTTGTTCCAGGTGACGTTCGTTCCCGCGGACGTGGCGCAGCCCCAGACGTTTCCGTTGCCGCCGTTATAGAACGCAACCGCGCGGACGTCGTCGCTGATGAGCGCGGGCGACGCGCCGGTGTGATATCTCGTAAACGACGCGCCGCCGTTACTCGTGTAGAAAACCCCCGCGTTCGTCGCGAGGAGGAAGGTATTCGAGGTCGAATCGCCGTCGTAGTAGGCGATATCGTTGACCTTGTTGATGTTCGCGACGGTCGAGTACGCCTTCTGATTGAACGAGGGCGAAGTCACGGCGCCGGAATTGTGCGTGCCTCCTCCCGACGGGGTCGCAGCGAGCATCTTGTTGTTCTGCGTGCGGTGGAACGCGAGATCGCGCACGTCCTGATTCGGGAGGCCGTTACCTGTGTATTTGGTCCAGTCGCCTGTCGTGGTGCCGCCGCTCGTGGTTATGAACATTCCACCCCTCGTTCCGAGCGCGATCGTGTTTCCGGTCGGGTCCCAATTAGCGAATTCGACTGAGTAGCCGTCGTCGTAGCTCGAACCAAGCTCGTAGCGGATGTCGAAAGAACCGTTCGGGTTGTTGCCGTTTCCGGTCCATGTGACGGTGCCGTCATCGATCGTAATATGGATGTTGGAATCGCCTCCCGAAGGGACGGTGATAACTGCCCACCTTGCGCCTGAAGCAGTGGCGTCGTGAAAATCGACTCCCGCGACGTTGTTGGTTTCCAGGGCAGGGGTCGAGGATGTGCTGTAAAGCGAAAAGCTTGCGCCGCTGTCCCTCGAAATTATGGCGCCGGAATCGGTTCCGAAAAGGTATCGCGTGGGCGAGGTTCCGCCGCTGTCGTGGAAATCGAAACATTTGATGTTGTTGCTCGATCCGGGCAGAGCGGGGCTTGATCCCGTGGTGTAGTTCGTGAAGGTGCGTCCTCCGTTGCGTGTAATCGCGAGTCCGCCCGTCGTCGCGATCGCGAAGGTTTTCCCGTCAGGATCGAGTTCATAAAAATCGACGGCGTTGACAACGGAGTTCGGAATCGCGGGAATCGTCTGGTTGTTCCAGTAGGTGTAGGTCGATCCGCCGTCGCGGGTGAGCATCGCGCCCCACGCGGTACCGATAAGGAACGTGTTTCCGGTGGAATCGCCGTTAAAGAATTTGACGTCGTATACGTTCGGGTTTGGAATCCTCGGGCTTGAATTGCAGTCGATCACGGTCCAGGAGGTTCCGCCGTTTTTGGTCAGGATCGCGCCGGTCGGCCCTCCTAAAATGTAAGTGCCTCCCGATGTGTCGCCCGAGAAATAATCGGCGCAGGTGAAGGTGTATATGTTCTTCCAGGTCCGCGCGAAGACCTTGTTGAAAACCACCGATCCGCTCGAGCTGTATACGTCGAGATTCGACGGGCAGCGCTGCGCGAAGTTCGATTGCGACGAAATGGTATGGGATTGGGATACCGTCGTTGGAAGAATCTGGAACGAGCCGCTTATCCCGGTTCCGGTGTAGCCGACGCCGTCGGTATGCACAACGCGGATTTTGTTGTTCGAGCCGGGTTTGTTCGGAACCGTCCACGAGTAAGTTCCGGTGTCAGTAGGGAGCGTCGCGATGGAGCCTCCTCCTGTGCCGTCGTCGAAAGTTCCGTCGGTGTCGTAATCGATGACGACTCCGCCAGGGTGGACCTCGGTCGTAACCCAGGTGATCTGAACGACCTGCGCGACGCTTACCGTCCCCGGCGTTGTGACTGACACCGAAGGCGGAGTAGAGTCGATGGAGAAGTTGCTGTTCGACGTGTCGGATCCCATCAGCCCGACCTGATCCGTCGCGGTGATTCTGACCTTGATGGTATCGCTGTTGATGGAGTTCACGGGAGTCCAGGTCCACGCTCCGTCGTCGGTGGTCGATGAGGTGATGGTGGTCCAGCTAGAGCCGCCGTCGGTGGAGCCTTCGATGAGGACGTTCGCTTTGTGGTTCTCGACGGAGCCCCAGGTGACGTTGTAGCTCGTGCCAGAGCCGCCCTTGATCAGCTCTCCGCCGTTTGGCTTTGTGACGGTGACGACGGGCGCTTTGTTATCGACGGTGAACGTTCCCGTCTGCGCCCAGGCGCCGGTTCCGCCGGGTCTTGGGTCGTATGGCTGAATCCTGAAGCGATAGTTCGACGCGTCCTGCCCCGGCTGATCTATTCCGGACTTCCAGACGATCTGGTACGTCGAGTTCCCGAGGTTCGACGTGGCTCCGGTGGTGTTTGCGTTTGTCCAGGTGCTTCCGACGGAGCCGCCGTTGAACTGGACGTTGATCGCGGTCTGACCCTGGTCGATTGAGTCCGGCTCGGTGATGGTGAAGCTTATCGTGACGTCGCCCGTCTTGATTCCGCCCGGGGTGACGATCGACACCGCAGGCGGGGTGTTGGTGTACCCGCGGTTGTCGAGAGTGAACGTCGTCGAGGAGAAGCTCGCGCCGGTTCTGGTGTCCGACGGAGTGATTCTGAGTTTGGTCTGCGTCGAATAGGTGTTGGTGCCGGTGCTCGCCGAGTTCCAGACGAACGTGTGCGGAATCCCCGCCGGGTTCGAGGAGATCGAGGTCGTGCCGTCTCCACCTGTACCTTCCGCGGCGGTGAACCACGACGAGCCGTTGTCGAGGGAGTATTCGACGAGGATGTTGCAAAGCTGGCTCTCCGCGTCGACGAGCGTGTAGCTGACGCTGATGTCCACCGGCCCGCTGCCGCTCTGGAACCCGACGATCGCTCCGGGCATGGTCAGCGCGGTGATCGACGGCGCGGTGGTGTTGTCGACGGTGAATTGCGTCGTTTCCGCGTAGCTTCCAGTCGCGAACGCGTCGCTTCCGCGGATTCTGAACTTCACCGAACTTGAATACTGCGAGGCGAAATTCGCCGATGAATCCCACACGAAAATATGGTTTACTCCCGTCGGGCTCGCGGAAAGTCCCGTCGTTCCGTGGGACGAGCTTCCCGTCTTCTCAGCCGCCGCGGCCCAGTTGGTCCCGCCGTCGACGCTGTACTCGACGTTGATGTTGACGAGGTCGAGAGGGTTTGAATCCCTGATTTCGTAGTTGATGGTCACGGGTCCGGACTGGACTCCGGAAGGAGTGTTGATGGTAATAACGGGCGCGCCGTTGTTGTTGACCGAGAACGTGTTCGAAATCGACGCTGGACCGCTTTTGACCGCGTCCGTCGCGACGATGCGTATCGAGACGTTCGAAGTATTCGTCGTTCCGAGATCGACAAGCGTATCCCAGATGAAAGTGTGCGAAATTCCCGCTGGAGACGTCGCCTTGCCGAGCTTGCCCGGACTCCCCGCGGCGGCGGCGCAGGCGATCCAGCTTCCCGTGCCGATTCGATACCTGATACTCATGTCGACGGGGTTGCTCTCCGTGTCGAAAACCGTGTAGGTGATAGTCTGGCTCAGAGTCGACGGATTCGGAAGGTCCGTAATCGTCACCGTCGGCGCGGCGTTGTTGTCCACCGAGAACGTGGGAGTGGTCGACGCGCTGCCCGTGCCGTTGACGTCGGACGGACGGATTCTGACGAGCACGCTCGCCTTGTATTGTCCCTGAAGGTCCGACGCGTTCGCCGAGTCCCAGATGAACTTGTGCTGGGTGCCGGGGAAAGGTCCGGTGGAGAGGTTTGTAAGTCCCTCGGAGAGACCGCCGGTTTTTTCGGTCGCGCTGAACCACTGGGAGCCGCCGTCGTACGAGTACTCGACGTTGATGCCGGCGTTATGGGAGTCGGTGTCCGCGAGGAAGTAATCGACGGTGATGTCCCCGCTCGGCGTTCCCGAAGCGCTCGAGATCGGCTGCACGATGACGATCGGCGGAGTGTTCGCCTGCGCGAAGGAGCTGTTGTCCACGATCAGCGGAGGCGACGAAACCGGCTCTCCCTGCAGCGTGTCCGCGGGCGTGATTCTGATGCGCGCGTTCGTCGTCGGAGTGAGTCCGAGATCGTTCAGCGAGTTCCAGACGTAGAGGTGGCTCGTTCCGGACGGACTCGACGTCAGGCCCACCGTCGGTTCGCCGCCGGTTCCGGGGGACGCGAGTTTCCAGGTGTTCGTCGAAGGATCGAAGTACTCGACGCTGATGCTGACTGGATTGCTCTGGGAGTCCTGAAGGAAGTACGTCACCGCGATGTCGCCTTCGAGCGTTCCGGACAGCGACGCGATGCTTACCACCGGCGGCTGGGTCGTATCGACAGTGAAGAATCCGCTCTTAACGGTGTCTCCGACGCTTCCGTCCGTGGTGTCGGTCGGCGTGAATCTGAGTTGCACCGAAGAGAAAAGTCCGACTCCGAGCGCCGCAGTGTCCCACACGAAGACGCCCTGCACGCCGCCAGCGCTGGAGGTCAGATTCGAGATGCCCTGGGAAAGCGAGTTCGAAGTCATTTCGGTCGCTGTCGACCACGAGCCTCCGCCGACTGAATATTCGACCAGAATGTCCGCAGGATCGCTGTGGATGTCCTTGATCTTGTACACGCAAACGACCTCGGTGGAGTTGGAATCGCCGCTCAGGTCCGTGACAAGGGTGAGCACGGGCTTCGTGTTGTTGTCTACCTTCAGCGCGGCAGTTTCGACCGACGCGCCATCCGCGAATTCATCGCTCGGGATGAACCGCACCTTGACGTTCTGAGTGTACGACTGCCCGAGGTTCGCGAGGGTGTTCCACACAAAGAACCCCGGTTCCCCCGCGGGAGAGCTTGTGAGGTCGCTCAGCTTGGTTCCGGAACCGATCTTGATGGTCGAGTTCGTCCAGTTGACTCCGTCGAGAGAATACTGAACGATCAGATCGACGTCGTCCGCGAAAGTGTCGGTGAGGGTGTACTCGAAAGTAACGTCGCCTGTAACGGTGTCCGTCGTGCTCGCGACGTAGTCCACGGAAAGCGCGGAAAGAACGGGCGCGGAATTGTTGTCCACGACGAACGTCCCCGTCGTCGCGCTCGAACCGAGCTTGTCGTCCGACGGTCTGATCCGCATCTGCACCAACTCCGCACGGGTAAGCCCGACGTCCGTCAGCGAATCCCACACGAAGACGTGCTTCCCCGCGTTCGGATCGACGGTATTGCTCCCCGAGGTGGACGCGAGGTTTTCCCGCCCCTGCGAAACTCCGCCGACGGTCTGCTCCGTCGCGTCCTGGAAGGTCTTTCCGCCGTCGATCGAGTACCTTATGGTGACGCTCGCGAGGTCTTCGTTCACGTCGATGATGCGGTAGTTGATAGTGATGTCTCCGGAGAGCAGAGTCCCCGTCGGCGTTTCGACCTCCGCGATCGGAGCGCTGTTGTTGTCGATACTGAACGCCTGCGAAACGAACTCCGGGCCTTCCTTGTCGCCATCCGTGATGCCCATGCGGATCATTACCGCGCTGCTCGCCGCGGCGCCGATATTCGCTATGGAATCCCATACGAAAGTGTGGGTCGTGCCTCCGACGGAACTATCGAGATCTTCGATGCCGTCGCTGCCCGCGAATTCACTCGCAGTCTGGAACGTTCCGCCGCCGTCGACGCTGTAATCCACCGTAATGTCGACCGGGTCCGCCTCAGCGTCCTGCGTCGTATACGAGATTCGAATCGCGCCCGCGAGCGCGCCGTTCTCCTGGCTTTCGCTCGACGTGATCGTGCTGATCGAAATAATCGGAGCGCGGTTCTCGGCTTTCTGCGCTACAGGCGCGGTACTGCCGCTTTCGAGGGCTTTCTGCACGCCGATCGTCGCGCCAAGGAAGCAGCCCGAAAGATAGATCGATACTGCAAGCATGAAGACCGGATATGCGAAATGCGTACGACTTCTTCTCATTGGAGCAACCCTAACATGGTGAGTGTGAGCTTTTGCGCAAGAGTACTATACAATAATCTATACCTTGTGACAATCTAATTGCCATCGACTTGTCATCCGAAGTTACCAAGTTGCCGATAAGCCGGAATTTCCGGGCCAAAGCCCATTTTGCGCAAATACAGGCCCATAGTAGCTAAATATATCAAAATTAAATTAAACAATTCTAATAGTATGTGCAGCATGGCTGTAAACTTTCTCCCGCGACATGCCATCCTGTAGCCAAGATTACATTTCGAAAATTGAGATGCCGAAGCGGACCGCAGCATTCCGTCGCGAAGGCACGAAGGTCAGAAACGTCAGACTATCGTTTTGAGTCGCCTTGCGCTTGTACTATCGTGCGCGATCTGCTAAACTTTGCCTTTCCTCCCCCAAAATCGAGGAAACCTGCACAATGGGATCTCCAAAAAGGCTTTCCATCCTCATAACGGTTGCTTTTACTTCCAGCTTCGCTTTGATTTCCTGCGGCAGCGAAGAAGTTGCGGATATCGATACGTCCGAAGCGCAGGAAGCGCTCATCGACGTCGGAGACGCTTCCGGGAAGCCCGCAAGGAGTCCGAGCGGGTATCTTCTCATCAGTTCCGAAGGCCCGGCGTCCGAGCGCTACGGCCATTATCTCGCGCAGTTTACAGAGGGCGAGGAAAAGTACAGGATGGAGTTTTTCGACCTTGATGACGACCACGCGCGGGACGTCTTCGTCGAGAAGTACGGCCTTCGCAGAAGATGGCAGCTTTCCCACGCGCTCCAGCTCGGGATGACGCAGGACGAAGTCCGTGCCATTCTGGGCGATCCGAACTACAATATTTCCCACATTTCCGCGCGCGCGCCGAGGTGGCTGTACGAAGTCGAGACCGGATACCTGTGGATGTATTTCTGGCTACAGTTCCGCGAACATCGCCTCGAAGCATGGGGCAGCTTCTCGCCGCTTCCGGAGCAGAATACACGCGCCAACTTTGGGGTGTTCCAGGCGGAACTCGATTACACCCTCGTCAAGGGTCCGGTGATCACGATCGAAAATACGTCGGACCAGCCGATCCGGTTCGTATTCAAAAGTCTGAGGCTTACGGACGTGCCCGACGCGGCGACGCGGATGGAAGGCGACAAGCACATAAACCTGATGGTCGATCCCGGAACGACGAAGGAAATCGAGATCACCGACGGTCAGTGGGTCTACGAGATGGAGGCGTCGAATTATTCGGACGTGAACGTAATCGACGCCGCGCCGCTGCACCGCTACCGTCTTCAATTCAACACGCAGAGCGACAATCCCTGGCAGGGTCGAAGATAAAATGCCGGAAATCCCCCCGAATAACGGCTTCTACCGGGGCAAAAAAGTTCTCGTCACCGGAGGAGGCGGCTTCGTCGGATTCCACGTCGCGCGTGCGCTTGTGAGCGAAGGCGCAGAGGTCGTCTGCTCAACGAGCCGCGGCGGAAGGACGGGCGGAAAGATCAGGGCCGACGAACTCTACGAAGAGATTCGCGTCGCAGCGCTTGGCGAAAGCGTGCGTTTCGAAACTCTCGACATAACGGACGGACCCGCGGCTCGCGCGATGCTCCTCGAAATTCGACCGGACGCGCTCGTCCACCTCGCGGCGATGAGCCATGTCGGCAAGTCCTTCGAAAGCGAGGCGCTGACGAAACTTGTAAACGTGGATGGAACGCGCAACCTTCTCGAAGCGGCGGCGGAATGCGGGATGAGCGGGCCGTTTCTGTTTACAAGTAGCGCGGAAGTCTACGATTTCCGGGGCGCGAACGAAAAACCTCTGGACGAGAACTCGAAACTTTCGCCGAGAAATCCGTACGGAGCAAGCAAGCTCGAAGCGGAGCGGGTCGCGCTCGAGTTCCGCGAGAAGCGCGGCATCGACGTCATAGTGGTCCGGCCGTTCAACCACGTCGGGCCGTACCAGACGCCGAATTTCGTCGTAAGCGAATTCGCGTGGAAAATCGCTGGAATCGAACGCGGCGTCCGCGATCTTCTCGACCACGGCTACCTCGGCGCGAAGCGAGATTTCGCCCACGTTAGCGACGTCGTGCGCGCGTATCTCGCGCTGATTTCGTCCCCGCGAAACCACTGTGTCTACAACGTCGCGACGGGAGAGGCGCACGAGATCGAAGAAGTTCTCGAAACGCTGAAGTCCCTCGCGAAAGTGAAAATCGAGACGCGAACCGACGAAGGAAAGTTCCGTCCCTCGGAGACACCCGTACTCGTCGGAAGCTCGGCGCGGCTCGCTAGCGAAACCGGCTGGACCGCGGAAACGAAGTTCGAGGACGTGCTCGCGGATACTCTTGAATTCTATCGCGCGCTTCCAGACGAACTGCTTAGATAAGCCCGATCTACACGAGGAACGGACGATACTTCAAAATGATCATTGAAAGCCACGAGTCATACCTTCCAAACTCGCTACGAGACCTTGAAAACCCTCAGACCGCGATTCCGGCAATCGCAAAGGATAATCGCCAGATAAAGGAGATTGAATCTTGTATCGGTTCCATTCCCACAACGCATAAAATGATAAACGCGGATTCACGCGATCTTTCGTTTCTCGCGGACGATTCCGTTCATCTGGTAGTGACGTCCCCGCCATACTGGACGCTGAAAAAATACAACGATCACGAAGGGCAACTTGGAGACGTCGGCGACTATGAAGAATTTCTAACAGAGCTCGATAAAGTTTGGCGGCACTGTTTCAGGGTCCTTGTGCCCGGCGGAAGGCTCGTTTGCGTGGTAGGCGACGTTTGTTTATCGAGGAGGAAGAACGCGGGACGGCACACGGTCGTACCACTACATGCGTCCATACAAGAGCATTGCAGGAAACTTGGATTCGATAATCTTGCGCCAATTGTGTGGTACAAGATCGCGAATGCCGTTTTTGAGTCCAACGGCAATGGTGGTGGATTTCTCGGAAAGCCTTATGAACCAAACGCCGTTATCAAGAATGACATAGAGTTCATTCTTATGGAAAGAAAACCCGGCGGCTATCGAAACCCGTCCATCGCCACGAGAATTCTGTCGGTGATTTCGGATGAAAATCATAAACGTTGGTTCAGGTCGATCTGGTCGGATGTTACAGGCGCCTCAACCAAATCTCATCCAGCGCCTTATCCCGAAGAACTCGCCGAACGTCTGGTCAGAATGTTCTCATTCGTTGGAGATACAGTCCTCGATCCATTCATGGGCACGGGAACGACCGCTCTCGCCGCATCGAAGTGGGGAAGGAACTCCATCAGCGTGGAACTGGACCCAAAGTATTTTGAAATATCCAAGGAGCGAATGAGATTCGCGGCAAGCTCGCTTTACTCGCATTTGACACTAAGCATTGAAAGTTAAACATGGATTATTCGGGAATGATCTCGGAAGCAGTCAGGCATTTCTGGAAAGCTAGAAGCCGTCAGCATAAAAATCAGGGGGCTGCGTCCGGAGTCAAAGATTCAGGCAACCGTAGCGCGGTTACAGGAGGAAAACATCTCGATGGTTTCATAAATTTCTTTTTCCACCTCATTCGAGAATCTGGAATTCCGGATGCGAACATTTTCACCAGAGCGACTACTTTACCAGGCTACTTCAGGCCCACGAAGGACTGGGATCTGGTGGTCATCGTCGATGAACGACTCCTCGCATCGATCGAGTTCAAGGCCCATGTCGGGCCGTCTTTCGGCAACAATTTCAATAATCGAGTCGAAGAAGCGCTCGGCAATTCCCTGGATTTACTGACGGCGTATAGAGAAGGCAAATTCAAACTTTCCTCGAAGCCATGGCTCGGATGGCTGATGCTGCTGGAGGAAGATGAACGATCGACATCCCCGGTAAAAGTGTCAGAGCCTCACTTTGAAGTTTTCGCTGAGTTCAAAGAAAAATCTTATGCACAAAGATACGAGATATTTTGCGAGCGGCTTGTGCGGGAACGATTGTACGACAGCGCCTGCCTCATATTGACGAACAAAAAGGATGGCATGAAAGGGAAGTTCGTGGAGCCTAGCGCGGAGTTGAGTTCGACTGTATTCGCAACGTCGCTTTGCGCACACGCTTCGGCGTTCGCAAAATTGCGATGAGTCCGACGAAGAATCGAAAGCATCGATCTCCGAACGCTACTCCTCGATGATTTCGTCTTCGTATTCCTCGTCGTCGTAGTCGCCTTCGAATTCGCGGTCCGCCGCGTCGCCAGTGTACTTGGCGCGGAGCGTTTCCCAGTCCTCCCAGGTGATCATAAGCTCGGAAGCCTGGTTGCCCTTCGCCGCGCCGACGATACCTTCGGCGCGCATCATCTCGATCAGCCTTGTCGCGCGGGTGTATCCGCAGCGAAGCGCGCGCTGGAGCAGACTGGCGCTTCCGCCGCGGTTTTCCTTGAGAAGGATTTCGACCGCGGGCACGAAGTATTCGTCGCCCATCGCCTCTTCGCTCGCTTCGGAATCCGCGGAAGGCGCGCCGAGCTGCGCGAGGTTCTTCGCGACGTAGTCCGGCGTTCCCTGCTCGCGCCAGACGTCGGTGACGCTGCGGATTTCGTCATCGCTGACGTAAGTACACTGGGCACGCTGAGGTTTGTCCGTACCGGGCGGGAGATAGAGCATGTCGCCGTTTCCGAGGAGGCATTCCGCGCCGCCGACGCCGACGATGGTGCGGCTCTCCTGCTTCGCGGTGACGCGCAGCGCGATCCTCGACGGCATGTTCGCCTTGATAAGCCCCGTGACGACGTCCACCGTAGGCCGCTGGGTCGCGAGCACGAGGTGAATTCCGACCGCGCGGGCCTTCTGCGCGATTCTGACGATGCTCTGTTCGACTTCCTTGCCCGCCTTCCCGCACATGAGATCGCCGTATTCGTCGATGAAGCACACGATCGAGGGAAGGCTCAGGCGCTGCTTCGATTCCGGGACTTCCTTCTGCGCGAAGATTTCCGCGAGTTTCTCGTCGCCAAGCCTTCCGAAGTCCTTCAGGTTTCGAACGCCGACCTGCGCGAGCAATTCGTACCGCGATTCCATTTCGTTAACGAGATAGTCGAGGACGCTGCCCGCGTGGTCCATATCCGTTACGACGGGCATCAGAAGGTGCGGAATGTCCGCGTACGCCATCAGCTCGACCATCTTCGGATCGATCAGCACGAGCCTTAGCTGGTCGGGAGTTTTGCTCAGGATGAGACTCAGAAGCACTGTGTTCATCGCACTGCTTTTGCCGCTTCCGGTCGTCCCCGCGATCAGAAGGTGCGGCATCTTCGCGAGGTCCGCGTACAGTGGCGCGCCGACGCTGTCCTTCCCAAGAAGGATCGGGAGCGAGAGTTTTTTCGGGTCGTAGCTGTCGCTCGTTATCAGTTCCCGGAGGAACACCATTTCCGTCAGTCCGTTCGGGACTTCGATGCCGATCGTGTTCTTCCCCGGAATCGGCGCGATGATGCGGACCTTCTCGACGCGAAGTCCCATGGCGAGGTCGTCCTGCACCGCGAGCACGCGGGTGATCTTCGTCCCCTCCTTCACCTGGATTTCGTACAGCGTCAGCACCGGACCGCATTCGTGGCCGATGACTTTCGCCTCGATGCGGAAGTAGCTCAGCGTGTCCTCGATCTGCTTCGAAATCCACGCGAAGGTCTTCTCCAGCTTCGATCGATCGATAGGCGAAGGACTCGTCAGACAATCCGGCGTCGGGAGCTTCCACTCGACGGGTTTCTGCACGCCCTCTTCCTTCTGGCTCTTTTCCGTAGGGCGTTTCTTTTTCTTGCCGAGACTTTTTCGCTCAACCGGCAGGACTACCGAGCTTATCGCGCTCGAATCTTCCGCTGCATCGATGAAAGGCGAATCGTTCCCGCCGACGAAGACGCTCTTGATCCTTCCGAACATGCCCGCGATGGCGCCGGGTTTCTTCGGCGCGCCAACGTCCTGACTACGGACGTCTTCTTCCGCGCTAACGGAATTCGAAATCCAGGCGGGTTCGCGGACACTCTCTTCCGTGGCGGGGCGGGAGGACGAGACGTCCGACGTTCCGGGCCGCGGCAAGGTAGCGCCTGGGTAGACGTGCACGTCGTCGCAATCCTCGCTGGTGATCTCGTTGTCGAAAAGCTCCGGCTCGGGCGCGAAAACGACGTTGTAGTCGGGTTCGTCGTCGATCGCGCTTACGGGTTCCGCTACGCTCGCGACTGCATTTCGCGTCCTGGTCGCCCTCGGCGCGACAACCATTGAACTCTCGGAAGGATCGACCTCGAAACCCACGCTCGTCGCGAGCCGGACGCTCGACTTCGCTGGGCTGACGGAAGACGAGGAAAGGATCGCGGACGCCTTTTCCTTCATCGCCTGTACTTTTTCAGGGAGCTTTTCCTTCACGGTCCTCAGAACGAACACGTCCGCATAAAGAAGCATGCCGACGAGGAGTCCCGCTGCCGAGATGAGGTATGCGCCGACTGTCCCCGCGAGCTGCGTGAAGAACCCGCGGAAGCTGAAGCCAACAACTCCGCCGAGGCTCGGCATCACGTCGTCTGAAAAGCTTTTCGGCTCGATGAGGCTGAACATCCCCGCGAAGGCGAAAACGAGCGTCAGCAGCCCCGCGGCGCGGATTGCCGGGTCCTCTAGTTTTTCGTCCCGGAGCAGAAGTCTCGCGCCGCTGACGATTCCTACAAGCAGGAAGAAATAGATCGAGTACCCGAACGAGCGCAGAAGGAAGAACGCAACCTCGGCGCCGATCTTTCCGCAGAGGTTCTGCGCGGGATCGTTCGCGGGATACGAGGCGCCCACGTCGGCGGAATCGAAACTCGCGAGCGCGAGCACGACGAACACCGCGAGAAAGAGTATCGCGATGCCTCCGGCCTCCTGCGCGATACTCATTCTGCGTTCCCATAGCCTCGTTCGAAGGCTTTTCTGCGCCTGGCTCGCGCGGGCGGATTTCTGACTGTCGGTTTTCTTGTTTTTCATCTCGTGACCGAATGAGGATTTCCCGGAATGCCCTGAGACTACCGGCGTGGATTGGAGGAAGGTTTTTGGTGGGATACGGAGCGTCATCCATCGCGCACGGCGAAGGCTCCGGGGAGCTTATCGTCCGTTTTAGATTTTAAGTTCAGTCGAGCAAGCAAAATCGTGTGAGCTCCGTGATCCACGTTGATTAAAACGTCTCATGCGTTTCCTGCGCCTGGCAAGGTCGTATCGTCCGTGATTTGGAGTGCAGACGTACTCGTCTGCGCATTCGGGCGCACGCGACGCGCCCGCACAGGTACTTAGAAACTATCGTAGGCACCTGGGACCGCGGACGTCCTCGTCCGCAAAAGCCGTCAAACGTCTAGTTTGATGGCTCCGAATTTATCGATGTCGCGTGCCTGAGATAGTTTCTTGTATCTTTTGACTTTGAGATTGCGCAGTGCAGTCGGCGAATGCTTTCGTTTTTTTGCAGCAAAAACCGCTTGCGGATCGTGCTGCGATTTCGCTCCTCGGCGGTCGCATTGGAGGGGTGTGCCAGACCGAATAGTTTCTCGGGATAAACCCGCGGCTTGGCGGACGGAATACGTCCCGAGAATACAGTTCTAAAACTGGCTTCGTGATTCGCTCCGGTACTGATAAATAGCCAAATCCGGCGAAAGACGCACAATTCCTTATTTCAACCATAGATATTAAAACAAAAACTAAGTAATAATGATGTTTAAGTTAATTAATTGGCCTATTGACTATGAAATTAATAATGAAGTGGATTTATATCATTTGATTTAATAAACACTATTCGAAGATAGCTTATACCGACCTTACTTGACATCCACGCTTTGCTTGCTACTGCACACGCGCCATGCAAATCGCCGCGAAGCAGGAATATTGGTAGATATGGCGATGCAGCGGCAAATTGCATGTCACGTGGGCGTTGTTGCACAAATGCGTGATGGTGAAATCCCTCTCCGCCCGGGAGCACACCTCGTGTGACAGGTGGCGCGAAGCGCCGGATGAGGGAGCATTTTTTAGTCGTTTGTTACAACATTTCGCCCTCATCTCTGACCCCTCTTCCGCCGGGAGAGGGGAATTGAAGCCCCTCGATTTATGCAACAAAGCCGGCTTTGTTGCATAAATCCTCTTGGCGGAAATCCCTATTACATAGGGATAATCAGGTGCAGAGAGCTAGGCGACAGGTATGAGAAATCTGGCATTTTT
>JANLHZ010000040.1 GCA_024653775.1 Planctomycetota bacterium
AGCGCGACGGGGACCGCGCTCACCGGGAGCTACGATTTCCGGTTCTCGCTCTTCACCGACGCGACAGTCGGCGAGAGTCTCTGGACCAGCGACCACGCAGCGGTCACGGTACAGAACGGATTCTACTCCGTTCGTCTTGGGTCTCTTGTCCCGATTCCCGCGTCGACGCTCATCTCCGCGCGGCATCTCGATATCAAGGTCCGTCGCACCGGGACGACTTCCTACGACACTCTCGCGCCGCGGGTGCGGCTGTCGCACTCGCCGTTTGCAGTGAGCGCGGACACGCTCAGCGGTCACGCGGCGAGCGAATTCGCGATGCTCGACGAAAGCTCCGCGGTAATCGCGTCGGGCATCGTTGCGTTTCCCACTGCCGGCAGCGAAGAAGCCGGACCGCCCGCGATCCGCTATAACGGAACGACCTGGGAATACACGAACGACGGCGTCTCATTCCACGAACTCGGCTCATCGACCGGCGGAGGAGATATCTGGACGGAAATCGACGGTACGATCGTGAACGTAAACGAAGGCGCCGACCTCGACCTCGGCGGGAATTTGTTCGTCAGCGGCAACGCGCATTTCGGGGGCAGCCTCAATTTGATTCCCGCGGCGGAAATCGTCAGCGACGGCGAAGGCGGGTTCCAGACCATCGAAAGCGACACCGCATTCGTGAACGCGCCGACGTTTCTGCACTTCGCGATGAACAATCCGAACGGCGACTCGTACGTCGCGATCTACAATAATTCCGAAGGCGGCAGCGCCAACCTTGACGTCGGCGGCAGCATTTTCTTCAGCGGCGAACTCGCCCCCTTCGGCGACGCCGGCGTGATCGGGCAGGTGCTTACGAGTCAGGGGCCGGGAATGGCGCCGATATGGGCGGACGCCGGATCGAACTCCGGTGGATTCGTGACTTTCGATGACCTCTCGAACTACGTCACGTTCGAAAGTCTCGACGTCACACTTTCCGGCTACGCGCTCTCGAGCGACCTTTCGAACTACGCGACGAACTCGAACGTTTCGATCATGCTCGAGGACTTTGTGCCGCAATCCCAGTTTTCGAGCAGCCTGCTGAATTACGCGACCTTCGAGGATCTATCGAGCTACGCGCTTTCGAGCGACCTCGATAACTATCTGACTTTGGCGGACGCGGAAGCGAACTACTATTCGAACGTCGGGGGCGTGCTACATCTCGCGCCGATGGAGACTCCCGCTTTCGGAAACGTCGGCGACGTGTACACGGACGGCTTCTCGGTTTACTTCTGGGACGGCGGCAAGTGGGCCGACCTCGGCGGCGAGGTAATGGGCGGCGGAGGTTCGAGCAACCTCTTCGAGGGATTCAACGATCCGGGCGAAATCTACATCGTTCGGACGAACGACACCGAGGGCACGCCCTTCTCGGTGCAGGGCGGCGACACGGTCGGAGCGGTCCAGTTCGGCGGCTGGGACGGTTCGCAGATCGTCGCGGGGTCCGCGGGCATCGTCGCTATCGCAACGCAGAGCTATTACAGCGAAGGCAACGGCACCGCGCTCCAGTTCAACACTACCGCCAATGACTCCGTGTTTCCGGCGACGCGGATGACCGTTTCCTCGGAAGGAAACGTCGGCATCGGGACCGCCGAGCCTGCCTACCCACTCGAAGTATACGGCGATATGAACGTCAACGGCGAACTGTACGTGTTCGGCCAGCCCATAAGCGGCTCGATCGGCGGAGGCGGAAGCCTGTACCACGGAGTCAACGAAGCGGCGATTTTCGAACTCGCGCGTAACAACGAAATCGATTCCATCGAAACAGCGCTCCTCACGGGAGACACCATCGGTAAGGTCGGCTTTGCTGGTCACGACGGAATCGACCTCAGCCCGAGTCAGGCGTTCATGGAGGTGTTCGCCGCGGACGAATGGACGTCAACCAGTCACCCGACGACTATGACCTTCTGGGCGACGAACTACGGCTCCATCGAGCCGGAGCAGGTTCTCACCGTCACTCCGAGCGGCAGGGTCGGCATCCGGGCGGGAGATCCGGAGGCTTCGCTTTCCGTCACCGGAAGAATCGACAAACCTCTCACCGGAACCATATCGTTGGCGAGCGGAGACGACCGCGTTTTCGGTACGGGTACCTTGTTCACTTCGGAGCTTGCCGAAGGCGACCTGATCACTTTCGCAGGTCTCATCGGCTATTTCACAGTCAACGCAATCGCCAGCGACTCGCAGCTTTCAGTCCATGAATTCAACACTGGCGATGCGTTCACGGAAGTCTCTGCGTTCACTGCGGACGCGGACTACCTGCTGATGATCGGAAACGACGGAGGCGATCCTGCGGAGTTCGTCGTTACTTCCAGCGGAAGAGTCGGAATAAAGAATGAATTCCCTTCGCAGGCTCTCGACGTGAACGGCGCCATCAGATTGCAGTCGGATGCGCCGCCGGGGGGAGCGACCGGAGGCGAGATCTACAGCGACGGCGTCGACCTGTACTTCTATAACGGCTTCGCCTGGAATCCCGTCCTGCTCGATATGGGAGGCAGCGTCAGCGCCGGAGGATGGTCCGAAGGAGACGGCGTCGTTTACAGCACGGGTCAGGTCGCCATCGGAACACAGGTCGCGCAGATCGGTTATCCGATGACAGTGGATGCCGACGCTTCTTTCGCGGCGATCTTCAACGACGCAAGCGCGATGGGAGCCTCCGGCGCAAACGTAAACATTGTCTTCGCCGGCGGTGGAGATTCAGGAGGAGTAATTGGGTATAACGCCGGAACTTTTGTTTTCAGCAACGAGATATTCGGAGGAGGTTTCGAGTTTTCGTCATTCGAGGGAGGCTCGTTTTCGATCTCGCCTGACGGTGGGTTTGTCGCAGCCGGAACTGGCATTTTACTGGACGGCGCAAGACTTAGTCCACGGAGCTTGCCAACCGAACCCAACATAGGCGATCTGGTCGTCGATTTAAACGACAACATTCTCAAATGGTACGACGGATTCGACTGGCAGTCTGCCGGAAGCGCCGGAGCGGGAGGTGGTGCGACCACTTATTGGAACCTCGAAGGCATTACTCTCGGCTACAGCGATTCGCTCGTCAGCGTCGGCCAGGTTTCGTTCGCCGACGCGGTGCTTCACGTCGCATCGGCTCCGGTGGTGATGCAGGACGGATTCGTAAGCGTCACAAACAACTCGTCTACCGTCTTCGGCACAGGAACTACGTTCACGCTTCTAAGCCCGGGAACTCCCGTCACTTTCGACGGCGATGCCACCATATACGAAGTTTCATCCGTCACGAGCGATACGGAGCTCGAGCTTGCTTTCCCTTACACTGGAACGACAAGTAGCGAATCCAGCATGTACGCAAGTCCCGATGCGATTTTCGCGGTGAACGACTTCACGGGGCAAATCGCGCTGAAAGTCAACGGAGCCGGTACTACGGAGGTCGGATACACCGGGTTCGTGGGCGCGGCTCTCGACATCTGCGGCGCCGCCGTGTTCGAGCCGATGTCGCAGCCCTCGTCGCCAGAGTCCGGATACGTGTATTCCGACGGAACTTCGCTTTTCTTTTTCGATGGATCGACCTGGATCGATCTCGCGGGAGGCGGGACAAGCAGCGCAGCAGGATGGACGATCGAATCCGGAACCGAATTCCTCGTCTATAACGACAGTACAGTCTCCATAGGCGACAGCGGCTACGGAGCGGCGCTGCAGGTCGCGCCTACGCTTGTCCAGCAGATTCAGGGAACCGTCGACGTGACGAACGGATCGACGACCGTGGTCGGAACGAATACGTTCTTCAATATCGAACTATCGGGTGGGGATTCCATCAAGATCGGTGGAACGGAATACACGATCGCGACTGTTACCGACGATACGAACCTCGAACTTGCGTTGGCCTACGAGAACGGCACCGATTTCGGACTTCCCGCCTACAAAAAGACCGCGCAGGCGTTCATCGTCGCAGACTACTTCGGCAACTCCGCGTTCGAAATGACCGGCGACGGACGCGCGATCTTCGGGTCATACACAAGTAGCAATGAAGAACGCCTTGTCACCGTGGGCGGCGTGTTCCGTCTCGATGGCGCCGAAGGAGTCTTCCCGCCAAGCGAACCCAGTCTAGGCGATATGTATAACGACGGCTCGTCGATCCTCGCCTACGACGGAACGACCTGGGTCGACCTCCTCGGCGGAGGCGGAGGCTCATCACTCTGGACCGACGGCGGAGGAAGCATCTACTACGACGCTGGATACGTCGGAGTGGGCACTACCTTGCCCGCTGCGAATCTCCACGTCGCATCTCTCGGCGAGGACGCGACACTGTTCCTCCAGGGAGACCCGCAGGGATTCGGAACCAGGATAAAGATGGAATCCGGGGGAACGCAGAGCTGGAGCATTTACAACGACAGTCTGGACGACTCACTCTGGATCGGAAACGACAGTATGGAAGTTCAGGTTCTGTACATCGACGCGACTACCAACAACATCGGTATCCAGAACACAGCCCCGGCGTACACTCTCGACGTCGACGGCGACATCAACTTCACGGGATCTCTGCTTCAGAACGGCTCTCCCTTCTCCGCTGGCGGAGGCGGAACCGCAACTGTTGAAGTGATCTCCGTCGGAACGACTCTCGACGCTACGCATGACGTGGTCGTGGTCGATACATCCGCGGGATTGGTCAGTATCACCCTGCCCGATCCATCCGCCAATTCCGGTCGCAGATACACTATCAAGCGACGGGGTGTTAACGACGTGTTTCTGAGCGTCGACCTGAGCGGAAGCATCGACGGCTACAGCGGAGGCCACGCGATCGATGTCGACTACGGGTTCGTTACGCTCGTCAGCGACGGAACCGAGTGGCTCATCATCGCTGGATCCGCGCAAGCTCAGTTCTGATTCCTGCGTGCTTCGATCCGCAGTAGATTGATTAAAACCAGCCGGACGCGTCAGAGCGTTCGGCTGGTTTTTTGTCTGCGGATTCTGCGCGGCTGTATCACATTACGTGGAAGACGAGTTCGAGCATTACGTTGTCGCCTGTGGTCGGGTTCTTCCCGACGAGCAGACTCAGCTTGTCTTCGTGGGAGACAACCACCGAAAGCTGCGGCGAAAGCACAGAAATCCGCGGCGAATGAATGCTCCCCGTCGGCGTTCTGCGGGTCGACATTTCCAGAAGTTCGATCAGTTCAGGGTGAATGAGCAGTTCGAAATCGTCGTCCTCTTCGGGATTTCCGATGCTACGGAAAATGAATGGCGACTGGTTTCCCGATCGCGAATGAGCGATGACAGGATCGCTTGCCATCGCTGCTGATGCGATCTGCACGTCGTAGTCGCGGATGTACGCGCGACTTGTGCGGAGCATCGAATTCGAAAGCGTTTTTTCGAGGCACACGGTCGATCCAGCCGCGACGACGCGTTCGCCGTCCAGAAGTTTGTAAGTAACCTGCGCCTGGCGCTTCGGGTAAGGCCGCGCGAAGGAAACGGTCTGCGCAAGCGCGTCCGACGCGGCAGCGTACGCGATGCGGTCATCGGGAAAGTTCCAGATGGACGCGAGCACGATAGAACTTTCCTGGAATTCCCGCAGAAAAAGCTGGTCTCCAAGCGGATCTTCGCCTCCTTGAAACGCCTCGGTGACGTTGTTATACGCCTCGTCCAGCAACGGAATGAGTTCTACGTTCCCGCCACTAACGTATCGCTCGAACCCGAAGGATCGCGTCAGCGCCGCATAGCCAGAGCGATCATGCGCGATTTCGATCGACCCGACCATCCGCGGAGGAGCCTCTGCGAGGATTTCGTCGAGGAAATGAATCTTCATGTTTCTGAATTCGACGACGTCCCAGTAATTCGTCTCGTAAAGATTGATCATCACCGCGATCACCTTTCCTTCCTCGTTCGTCCTGCCGAGGATGACCGCGCTCCCAGTCGGCAGGTTGAAGCTGGACTCGATAACAAGCTCGTTCATCTCCGGAAGTTCGAGCGGATGCACGGTCGTTCCGAATTCCGTCTGAGGCGACGCGATACGTTCCTCCCTGATCGTTGCAAGTTCGTTCATCTGGAAAGAGAGGTTCATCTGAACGTTTCCCTCCGACGCGCTGATCGGCTCAATGCACAGCGAGAACCCTTCCTCGATAACGTCGATCACGGGATCGAATTCGCGCGACGCTTCAGCGATTGCAACTTGGTAGTCCCGGATGTATTCCCTCTTTTGCGTGCTTCTATGAACAAGCATCGAGCCAAAGATGACGCTGTCGTCAGACCTGTGCAGAAGCCGGATTTTGCCCGTGGAAACGAGATGATCGATCCGCTCGACGTGGCTCTTATCGAGGAATCCGTCCGCGCCCTGCGCTTCGACGAGCGCGAAGTAGTCCTCGGTTTCGAACACGAGAACGTTCGTCACGAATTTCGCACACCGCGATCTTTCCTGGATGAGAAGCTGCAGAATTTCGTCGACTCGCATAATCACCCGAGCGGACGCTCTGACGAATAGCGACGATCCGTCGACGTGTAGATCGATACCGCCACTGGGTTCGAGAATGTATGTCAGGAGTTCGATAAGCTCATCTTCGTCGAATCGGTCGTGCTCGAATTTCCGTTTGAAATAACATTCGAAGCTCGGACATATCTCGTCATCGTAATGCGGCGATCCACCGGACCCGCCCCACCCGTATCCTCTGCGGTAGGATTCGTAATCGTGGACGTCCGGATCGCCGAGCGACGGGATCCCCGGCGTCGTCCAAGGCCTTCGCGGCATCAGAAGCTGAGAGATGTCTATCCTCGCGCGGCTGTCGCCGAACGTGGTCGCGGCTTCGAAGAAATCTCCCAGCAGGATGCCTTCTTCGCCGAGGCCGAGGTAGAAGCCGAAATTCGCGCCGATGTCTTCGAGAAGGTTGTAAAGCGTCCCGCCCGAGGCTTTATATTCATAATTCGAAGACGGTCCATCGAAATGGTCCCGCACAGTGTCCGTGAACTCGAACTTCACCTGACTGCGCGTTTCAAGGTATTCGATCGCCTCGTAGATGGACTCGAACTTCGTGTGTTCAGACTCGATGTTGAAACTCCGGAGCTTCTCGATCAGGCCGCCGAATTTTTCGCCTGCCTCGTCGACGCGCCTGCTGCAAGGTTCCATCGTCAGCGCGCTCGCAGTAGTTGCAGCCGCGAAACAAAGCGTCAATCCAAAAAATATGGAACGGAACATCGCTACCTCCCTGAATGTGACCTGAAATGAATGAGTTCGTGAATCCTATCCCGGCTCTTCGATTAGAAACAGAAGTTTCCGGCGGAACCGGGATCGTATTAAGTCGAATTCATCGGAGGGTAAAGCGAGTGTACCTCACTAAGAAACTATATCAAGCAAGCGACATCGATAATTCGGAGCCGTCAAACGAGACGTTTGACGGCTTTTGCGGACGAGGACGTCCGCGGTCCCAGATGCCTACGATAGTTTCTAAGGAGGCTCAGTCCACTTCGATCGTCCGCCGGAGCGATTCCGGATTCGAAATGTCGACCGCGAGATTCGCAAAGCCCGAGATCGTCTCGAGCTTTCTAGCCGGGCGGGAAGAATCGATTCGATCGCGCATCAGGAATCTGCGGTCGAGAACTTCCCAGCGGGAGCCACCGTTACAGAGAATCCAGAGTTCGATCCTTCGGAAGCTGAAACGTTCGTCGGTTTCGGAATCGAAGCTCGTCTCGGCTACGGGAATCGACGACGCGAGCACGATTTTCGCAAGGCTGCGGTTACCCGCCTGCGCGAGGATTTCGAATTCGTCGAAAAAGGACGGAATCTCGTGGATTCGCGCCTCTATCGAGGAAACGTCTTCCGCGGTGAGTTCCGCGCCTTCCTCGAACTTTTCCTCTCCCGCGAATCCGAGGCCGACTAGCAGGCGGTTTTCGGTTTCGACGAATAGATCGTAGACGCCGCTGACGACGTTTTCGAAGGTAGCGACACTATCGAAACTCTCGGTTTCGAATTTGTCGAACGAACTCTGGCGGATAAGCACCGCGCGACTGACGGGATTTTCGAGGTTCGTCTCGATTCGAAGAGTCGCGGGGGCGCGCGCGCTGGCATCCTCGTCCGAGAACACGATCCGCGATACGTAAATGAGGCCATCGAGGGTTTCACCGGCGTTACCGACAAGTTTCTCCTGAAGGTGGAACCGCTCGCGCGCGTCGTCGGCTTCCACGTAGATCGTCGAAACGAGCACGCCGTCGAACTCCCGGCCCGAGCGAAGCGTCACCTGGTGGCGCATATCGATCCGCGGGAAGTACTCGTCCAGCATTATTCTTTCCGTGGTGCTTTCTTCCGCGAGCAGAAACGCCTGCTCGAGACGTTCGCTCGTGACGTACGTTTTTATCGAAGAAACGTCCGGGAGCGGAATCGTGAGGTTTTCCGCGGATTCGCCTTCGCGGAGTCTCAGCGCGCGATACCCCGGAGTGTAAACTATCCCGGCGATTTTGCGCCCGGTCGACGTCTCGAGTTCGCCGCGCGCCGCACCGACCGGGATATCTTCCGCTCGCGCCGGTGCAGAGCAGAGCAAGGCCGCGGCGCCGACCATAAATCCGATGAACCAGGGTCTCTTCATTCCCAATTCCCAATTCTTAACTCTTAATTCTTAACTCTTAATTACTCCGGTCGCAGCCCGTACTTCTTCATCTTGTATTGCAGCGACGTCCGACCCATGCCGAGCTTGCGCGCGGCTTTCGACTGATTCCACCGGCATTCGACAAGCGCCGCGAGGATGAGATCACGTTCCATCTCCTGAACCTGCTCGGGCGCGGTCTTTCTCGCCGGCGGCTCATCCTGCGGAACCCTGTCACGGCGCAGTTCCCGAATCTCCGGCGGCAAGTCCTCGACGCGCATCACGTTCCCAGGGCAGAGCACCATTCCCCGCTCGATGACGTTTTCCAGCTCGCGGATATTCCCTGGCCAACGATAGCCGCGCAGCAGCGCCATTATTTCCGCTGGAACCGTGACTTCCCTATGAAGCTCGACTCCGAGAAGATCGAGGAAGTGCGCCACGAGTTCGCCAATGTCCTCGATCCGCTCCCTGAGCGGCGGCACGTTGATGTGAATCACGTTGATACGGTATAGAAGGTCCTCGCGGAACTTCCCTTCGCTTACAAGCTGTTTCGGATCCTTGTTGGTCGCGCAGACCACGCGGACGTCGACGCGAATGGACTTGGTCCCGCCGACGCGCTCGAACTCCTTTTCCTGCAGGACGCGAAGCAACCTAAGCTGCACCGCGGGGCTGATCTCGCCGATTTCGTCGAGAAAAAGCGTGCCCGTGTGCGCAAGCTCGAAGCGTCCCTTCTTCTCCGCGATCGCGCCCGTGAAGGCGCCTCGCTCGTGGCCGAAGAGTTCGCTTTCGAGAAGGTTTTCGGACAGCGCCGCGCAGTTCACCGCGATGAACGGCTTCGAATTCCGGACGCCGCGTTCGTGAATATCCCGCGCGACGAGTTCCTTCCCTACGCCGCTTTCGCCCGTCACCAGCACCGGCGTCGGCGCACTCGCAACCTTCTCGATCAGTTCGTTTATCTGCTTCGAGATAACGCCCGTGCCGACGAGTCTTCCGGTGCGGTCCTTCAGTTCGTCGCGGAGGAGTTCGTTTTCCTGCGCGAGCCTCGATCTCTCGACGGCTTTCTGCACGCGAGCCTCGAGCGTGCTCAGCTCGAAAGGTTTCTCGATGAAGTCGCTCGCGCCGTGCTTCATCGCCTCGACCGCGTCCGCGACGCTTCCGTACGCGGTGATGATCAGCACCTCCGTCGCGGGCGATTCCATCTTTACGAACTTCAGCAGGTCGATGCCGGTCAGCCCAGTCATACGGAGGTCAGACACGACGACATCGAAACTCTGCCCGGACAGCGCGGTCATCGCCGACTCGGCGGATTCGCTTTTGACGACGACGTGACCCGCCTCTACAAGCGCCATCGCGACCATGTCGCGCATGCTTTCCTTGTCATCGACTACGAGTATGTTGCCCATATTAGTTTCTCCCTCTCCCACCGGGAGCACACCTCGTGTGACGGGCCGGGGAGAGGGCTATTCTGATTTCAGCCACGCGCCCGATAGGGCGCCAACATTATTTTAGATTTTAGAATTCGGATCGAGGATTGTAAATCATCTGCGGAACCGCCTTCATCACAGCGACGCAGCCGCGCGGGAGACGAGAGTCTGAATCTGTTTGTAGGATTCTAGGAAATCGTCGACCGTTCCGCCTATCGGGTCGGGGACGTCGCTGCCCGGATCGAGAAGACGAATCCTGCCCGCCACGGAAGGATCGATCGACAGCAGCGCGTCGCGGTGGGAGCGCTCCATAGCGAAAATGACGTCGAAGACCTTCAGCGGAATCGCTGCCGCGTGCTTCGAAAAATGACTCGTATCGAGGTACCCAAGCAGGTTCAGCGCCTGTACGCCCGGCTCAGGAATCGGGATTCCAGTCGGCGCGTAAGTCCCCGCGCTCATCACCGACACGTCGTACGGAACCCTCCCGTCCTTCTCCGCGTTCTTTCGAAGCAGGTCGCGAAACATTATCTCCGCCGCGGGACTCCGGCAAAGGTTTCCGGTGCAGACGAAAAGCACCGACACGCCGCTCGCGATACGGATGTCGCGCTCGCTGACGGCTCCTTCCCGCAGGATTTCGAAGCCCGACGAGCCGAGCTTAGCGACGGTCGACGCTTTCTCGCCGCAGGGTTTCTTCGACGCGAGAATCACCGCAAGCTCGCTGCCGAACTTCGCCTGAATCTCCTTCGCGTCGCGCAGAGCAGGCTCGCCTGATACGTTCGCGCTCGTCGAAAGCAGCGGCGTGCGATACTCACCCAGGATTCTCAGCACGGATTTTTCGTCCGGAACGCGAAACCCGAGGCTCATTTTCCCGGTCTCCGCAACGATCGTCAGCGGCCCCGGCCACAGCTTTCGCGCGACTTTCTTCACCGGAAGCGAAATTCCCGGGCAAAGTTCTTCGAACCGTTTCGCGCTGGAGACGAACCGCGTAAAAAGTTTCTCCTCGGGCCGCTTCTTCAGTTCCGCGAGCCGTTTTTCACCACCCGGCGCGCCTTCGCTGACGCAGAGTCCGTAGACGGTCTCCGTGGGGACCGCGATGATCTCGCCGCGGTCGAGCGCGCGGAGAATCACCTCGATCCTCCCCGGCGGGAAGAACTCGTCGAACGGCCCGACAATCGTTCCGGGCGGCACTCTGTCGTCGGCTAAGCTGAGCATCATCCCTTGTCCAAAAAACTCCTCAGGATAATTATAGCCGCAACTTTGTCCGTAAGCCCCCTCTTCTTTCGATCCCTCCGGGAAATGCCGCGCTCCGAAATCAGCGCGTCCGCCTGGACGCTCGTTAGCCTTTCGTCGATGAACTCAACGGGGAGTTCGAGCCGCTCTTCGAGAAGACCCGCGAACTCGCGCGTCTTGCGTGCACGATTCCCCTCGCTTCCGTCCATATTAAGCGGAAGCCCGAGGACGATCAGCGTCACCCCGCGCTCCTTCACCGCGCTCGCGATGATTTCGATCAGTTCCTTGCGCGTTTTACCCTCGATCGTCTCCATCGGAGTCGCGATTATCCGCATTTCGTCGCTAACCGCAAGCCCGACCCGTTTGTCGCCGTAATCGATCGCAAGAATCCGGCCCTTCATTTCAAAAACCCCGGCAGTACGAGTTTCGACATCTCTTCCGCAAATCCCTGAGGAAGCCTCGCAGGCAGGCTTTCGCGATCGACGCAGCCGAGCGTGGTCGTGCCAAGCGCGAGAGTCTGCTCGTCCGAGTTCACGACGCGATACTCGAAAACCATTCTCGCGCCGGTGATCCTGACGATCGCAACGTCGACGAAAATCTGCTGATCATATCTCGCGGGCTTTTTATATTTGACTGTCGCTTCGACGACCGCGAGATCAAGCCCATTGTCCCGGAACTCCTTGTAACTGGAGCCTACGTCGCGAACGAACGCGGTGCGCGCCTCCTCGAAATACGTGAGGTAGTTCGGGTGATAAACGACGCCCATAATGTCCACTTCGGAAAAGCGGACTCTTAAAGGATGACGGTATGGGGAAGACATTTGCACAATTAAGAGTTAAGAGTTAAGAATTAAGAATTGAATCCGGATTACGTGGAAGTCGCTTCGACCTTGCAACGCTGCGCAAGAAACAACCATCTTTTTACGAACGAAAAATGCTCGTCGGACAAGTTCACCCAGCAATTCGTATAACACGACTCTCAACTCTTAACTCTTAATTCCCCCTGAAAGAGCCAGCGATGGGATTTGAACCCATGACCTGTGCTTTACGAAAGCACTGCTCTACCGCTGAGCTACGCTGGCCTGTACAGGCATTTTATCATTGATACCGGAATCTACAAGCTGCGCCCTTTTTTTGCGATGAATTCGCCCTAGCCCGATTTTCGATCTCGGTTTAGGACACGTCATTAGGAGTTGGATGACGGTTTCGAACCATCCGCTCCTGAAGACGAACCGCCTTCTCCATCGGACGCGCTCGAAACAAGAACCTCGTCGCTCCGCGGCGCTGAAGCCTCCGGCGCGACTACTTCCGAATCCTCCTCCGAACGCGAGGACGCGTAACCGTAGCCGTAACCATAGCCGTATCCGTAGACGTCGTTTGCGCCGCCCTTCGGCGAGTAGCGATTGTAGTTGACCACGAGGCCGAGGAGGTTCCCGTGCGCCTTCTGCACCTGAGTGATGGCGTGTTTCAGCGCTTCGGGCTTCGTACCGCCGAGCGAGCAGATGATGATAGTCGCGTCGACGACGCTCGAAAGCAGCACCGCGTCCGCGACGTAGTGCAGAGGCGGGCTATCCAGAATAACGATCTCGTACTGCTGACGAATTTCCGAGAAGAACTTTTCGAATTCCTTCGTGTAGATGAGCCTCGTCGAATCCTCTGGCAGCTTCTCTCCCGCGGGAAGGATCGAGAGGTTCAGGATTTCCGTCGAGCGGATCAGTTCGCGCCAGTTGCGTTCGCCGCGAAGCACCTCCGCCATTCCCTCCCGCGCCTCGATATCGAGCGCGACCTCTAGCGTCGGCCTACGGAGGTTGCAGGAGCAGATGACGGTTTTGAACCCCATCTCCGCGAACGCGACCGCGAGGTTTCCCGTGCAGGTCGATTTGCCTTCCTGAGGTCCATGCGAGGTGATAAGAAGGGAAATCCCGCTGGTACGCTCCAGACGGTTGATGATGTTCGTCTTCAGAATCCTGAATCTGTCGGAAACGAAAGGATCGGAGCCGTAGTGGCAGATGATCGGATAGCGCTGCTCGGGCACGCGGTATCCTTTGACGATCATCGCTGGCTTGTCCGGATGCTTTTTCTGACGCTCGCGGGTCTTCTCGCTGTCTTCGTGAATCTTCGGAATGTAGCCGAGGACTTCGACTCCCGTGACGGCTTCGACCTCCTGGATGCTGCGGAACACCTCCTTCTTGCCCTCCGCGTAGACGATGACGGACGCGGCGATCAGAAGCGCGATCAACCCCGCGAAAAGAAACTGCTTCGAATCCATCTGATAGCTGATGTCCCGCGCGATCCCCTTGACGTTCTGAACCGTAAGAAGCGATTGCTGCGTCGAAATCAGACGCTGGTACTGCTCGATGCTCTGGTTGGAGTTGGACCTTCTGGTCTCGAGCACATGTTTTCTGCTGAGGAAGTCTTCAAGCTCGCGGCTCACGAGGTCGATTCTCGCCGCGATCTGCGCCGCGGTGAGGCTGGCGGATTCGGACGCGCTCTCCCGTAGCGAAATGTATTCGCGCCACCTCTCGACGAGAGGCGCCAGCTCTTCAGGAGCCTCGCGACGCTTGTCCTCGATGTCTTCGCCTGTAGTCAGCTTCAGTTCTCCGAGGAAATCAAGCTCCCGCATGAGCTGCACCACCGGCGGCCAGTTATCGCCGTATCCCTGGCTCCTAAGCCTTTCGAGCCTGAAATTCCGCTCCTCGATCGCCATGTCGACTTCGGACTCGATAGTGAACATGGTATCGAGTTTTCTAAGACTCTCCAGTTCCTCCGACTTCTGATTCGCCCTAGAGGAAATCTCCTCGAGTTCCTTGTTTGTAGCCTCGACGAGTTCCTGGTTTTTCGAGAGTCCCTTGGAGTTTTTGTCCGCAAGTTCCTCGATTTCCATCTTTGTAATCACGGACCTGAGAATCTCGGAATATCTCGCGACCTGCTTCGGATCGTCGCCGATCATCGAGACGTGGATGGTCTTGCTCGAGGCATCGGTGCAGGAAATGTTCGAACGAAGCTTTTCGATCTCGCTGTACTTCTCATCGAGTCTTGCCTCCTGCTCCTCCTCGCTCAGCTTCGATATCGAATCCTCGGACCATTTTTCGGGGTCCACTTCCGCCAGTACTTCTGAGAGGACGTCGTCGTTTGTCATGAACTTTTTCTTGTCGTCGAGAAGGCTCGAGTCCGTTTCCGACTGAGCCTTCGCTATAAGGAAAGTGATTAGCTGTTTCTCCTCCGTGTCCTCCGTCGGAAGCGTGCCGACGCGGACGTCGAATGAAATTTCGTACACGTCGGGCTTAAGAAGCGTGTACGCCACCACGGATGACGCCGAGAGGATTTGCAGCAGCAGAATGATACCGAAATACCTTTTTGCAAGAGAGTAAATGCCCTGTACTGAAGTGAGATCCCATGCTTCCATATCTATTTCCTGACGTTACCGATTTTCTGAATTTGCCGCCCCGATTTGTCGCCCCGCTACCCTGGTTCAGTCCTCGTTGATGATGGCGCCGCGCGCGGAATCTATGTTCGATACCGCGAACGCTCCTCCGGAAACCGGAGACAGAATCCTCCCGATGGTATCGAGCACGTCCGAGAGAGTACTCTCCGGAATGTAGAGCACGTCGCCGTCGTGTAGCGGGAGGTTGTATTCGAGCCTTCCGCCTTCGAGAGCCCCGTCGAGATCGAGCTTGTGACTCTCCGGATTTTCTGGCCAGCCCGTGACGAGGACCGCCTCGCTCGTCACCGCGCCGAAACGCTCGAACTCCGCAAGCGAAAGCAGGTGCAGAACGCTCGAATCCGGGCCGATCTCGTAAACGCCCGGCCTTCTGACCATTCCGAGCACGAACACCTGACGTATGCTTTCGTTCCTGCGCGGGACGTGCACCGTGTCTCCCGGCAGCAGCACGATCGTCTCCCGCGCGGATTCCTGGAACAGCGCGTTTCGAAGGTCGATCTTCGTTATCTCCCCCGCGGGCGAAACTATCTGGACTCTCGCGAGGTCCGCGTTGCCCGCTACTCCCCCCGCGCTTGTCAGCAACTGCGCGATGCTGACGCCGTTCTGCCTCGGATGGACCTTGTACGTGAATCCGGACGTCTCGACCGCGCCGTTGATTACGATCGGCCTTCGATCCGCGATGAAGATCTTGTCCCCCTCATCGACGATGATGTTCTCCTCGATTCTTCCGCGCTCGAGGATGTCGGAGAGAACGACTGTCTTCTCGTCGCTGGTTGCGCCGCGCATCCTGAAAATCCTGACTTCCTCGATCCCCATTCCCGGAGTCCATCCAGCCTCGCTGAGCGCGTCGAGAAGATCGCCCTGGAACCTGATCCTCACCCTTGGCGCAAGCCCGGTCGCTATTATCTCCACGAATCGCTCGCGCTCCTTCACCATCCTGATGCCAACTTCTACCCGCGGACCTTCTCCCGAAGCGAGGAAGCCCGCAAGCTTGCCGAGGATCGCCCTTTTCGCGTCCACGATGCTGCGTCCGCCGACTTCGACCTCGCCAATGAAGTCGAGGATGATTTTTCCGTCCCGTCCAACCTTCTGCGTCGTCTTAACTGAAGGTTCCGAGTTGATGGTAACGTCCAGCTCGTCGTCCGCGCCGAGGATGTAGTTCGAATCGTACGAGCCGGGTCGGTTCGAGAACCAGTCCGGATGGTTCGGCTCCCGCAGCGACCTTTCGCCCAGCCTTCGCTCCGGGTCCGCGAAGAACGCCAGCGTCTCTGCATCCGCGACTCCGCGCGCGTAGAGCTCAGGCGTTTTCACCTGAAGCGTAGGCGCAGGAGGCCCCGAGCACGCGAAAAGCCCCGCGGCAAATGTCGAAGTCGCGCACACCAAAGTAAAGAGAGAGAGAGTTTTGCTTTTCATAACTTCCGCCTGATGAGAACTGAATTACTTCAGATATTTTTCGACCTGTAACGGGTAATAGCCGGGACCGCTGAATCCCGAACTGAAAGTCAATTCATTGAAATTTCCATCGCTCGCGAACGGTGTGTAGGAAGACGGGAGCTGCCTTTCCTCGCTGTAGCCGGACCAGCTCGTCCCGAGGGCGGAGACGATGCGGTTCGCGTATTCGAGCGCTTCCGCGAGAGTCGTTCTCGGGATGAATATCACCGCGCCGTCCTCGACAACGGGAACATGCCCCCGGTAACTTCCGGAAAGGAACCGGCTGACGTCGTACACCTTCGGCGCACCGTTTTGCGGCTGGTACACGGTCTCCTCGAATTTAGAGCCGAACTGAAGGAACCCTGCCATAGAAGCCGCCTGAGTGAGAGATATGGGAGGTCTCGTCACGAACATGCCTCCGCGCAAAACCTCCCCGAAAACGTAGAAGTGGATCAGCTCCGATTCCTCGGAACTTCCAACTATTTTCGTCCCCGGCGGTACTTCCAGGTTAGCCCAATTTTGGATTTTCACGATTTCGAGCCAGGGGATGCGCATCGAGTCGCCTTCCGGAGAGAGAACCGTGACGCTTTTCAGAGACAGGGACTTAGCGGAATCGGACTCCAGCGAAACAGCGATCTCGCCCCACGTAATGTTCCGGTCCGTCGTCGGCGAAAGCATCTGAGGCTCGCTCCCAACCCGCGGGATCACCATCACCTTTTTCACCGGCGTCGCGATCAATTTGTCCCCCGCGAAAACTTCCCGCGCGAGAAGAGTTACGTTCTCCGGACCTTTGATGTCGTACGTCAGCGCGCGGCTTCCACGAATCTGCAAGACGGTTCCGATGAACGAATCATGCTTCAGTCCGGCGAGGGAAAGCGCTCCCGCCACCGACATTCTCGGTTTGTACTCGACTTCGTATAGCCCAGAAGGAGTTATGACCCTGACCACACTGACCTCGTCCTCGAAGTACGCCCGCGGGAGGTAGTTTCTCCGTGGCGCAATCTCAGGGCTTTCGAATGAAACCTCCCGTACGGAATCCAGCTTCGCAAGGAACGACCCGTAATCCACCGCCGCTATGTACTCCGGCACTTCAGTCGTTACCGAAGCCGAGGCGCACCCGAGCAGGGTCAATAAAATCGAAATTAACGGTAAGTACCTGAGCCGGACGAGTCGAGACCCAAATACCTCGGCGCTGAGGAGGAATCGAAAATCGTCTCGTTTTGCTGATGTTTTCATGCGTAAGCGACTAATTCCCAACTCTTAATTCTTAACTCTTAACTCTTAACTCTTAACTCTTAACTCAGTTGAAGGTCTATCGCTGTAACTTCGAATTTTCCCGTCTGCAAATCTTTTTCCAGGGTTCCGTACACTACAAGGTTTAGAGTCCTCTTCAGTCTGCCGAGATAGAAATACTCTATCTTGAGGTTGACTCTTCCTATGACTACGCGGACTTCGTCTCCCGGAGGTCCCATGGGCGTGAAGCGTATCGCACTCGGCGAACCCGGCTCGTCCACTCGTTTGACATCCGGAGTAACGACCATCCCGTAATCGGGATCGGTTCCGTACGTCCTTGCGATGTCCTTCATCTCGGCTATCGTCCAGATGCTCTTCGGATCATTCGCGTGGAAGGTCAGCCCCGACACTATCACACTGTCGTCGATCCCCTCCGCGGCGTCAAAATAGCGACGGTCGTTCAGCGCGTCGACTATCCTCCAGAACTCGATAAGGATATTGGTCCTGTCGGTCGCGTTCACTGAAGGCGTCACGGGCTGCTGATTCTGCCGGTTGTTGTTCTGCGGGTTGTAAATCCACGGGTTCTGGTTTGCGAACTGCTGGATACTCGTGATGGTATTCGCAATTCCCTGCGCGCGCGCCAAATCCTGAGCGTTCGCGTCGCCAGTCCCGGCGCCCGTAGTAGTCGTCGTCGTCGCGCCCGTTGTAGTGCCGGTTTCGGTAGTTTCGCTGCCGGTGGACTGGGTCGACGTTCCTGAGCCGCGGTTCGAAGTTCCCGCGGTCTGCCCGGTTTGCTGCGTGCCAGTTTGCTGCGAATCTGTCTGCTGAGACCCGGTTTGCTGCGTGCCAGTTTGCTGCGTGCCAGTTTGCTGCGATCCCGTCTGCTGCGATCCGGTCTGCTGCGATCCCTGATTCTGCGCCGGATTCGAGAGGTTTTGAAGGACGTCCTGCATCACTGAATTTGCAAGCTGCTGTTGTTCGGTACTAAGCACGCTAAGCGCGTTCAGAATCTGCTGCGTCTGCGATTGCTGGTTTCCGGTGGGGGAATTAACAACATCGATTGAATTGAATTTTTTGTTGTGAATGGCAGTCTGTCCCGTCGAGCACATCGTCAGTCCGGAAAGTCCGGAACCTTGCAATCCGGGGCCTTGCAATCCGGGGCCTTGTCCCCCTGATCCAAGCGCGACATTCTGAATGCTTGCAGAAAAGTCGTTCAGGAAATTTGCCAGCGACTGGCCCATTCCGCCCAGACCGCTACCAGCAGAACCTCCGCCGGTTCCACCGCCGCCACCAGTACCGCCCACACCAGAACCACCACCGCCGCCGCCCGTTCCGCCGCCGCCAGTACCACCGCCGCTTTGAAGGCCTCCCGGAAGGTTAATTCCCATTGGTAGCGGTTTAGTAAACGCTGTGCCGTTTTGGACTACGAGGTCGCCATCACTCGTATTCGCGAGAGTCGTTCCGCGCACGCCGACCACCGACACTGGAGTGGTGACACGGTACTTGACCTGATCTTTCATTCCTTCGTACTCGCCAACGTGGGAAAGCAGCGCGCCTTCCGCGATGAATACGTCGGTCGGCCTATCCTTTTCCGGAGGGTTCGCCTGCATAAGGTGGAGCAGGGAGTTTTCCTCGAGCATGAACCCGGTTTTTGAATCGAGCATGATCTGCACGCGCCCGCCTGGGCCGGTTCTGATCCAGCTTCCGTTCGAAATGCTGGTGCTGGCGAGGACCGCGGTCCAGTCGCCATCCGGAACGGATTTAATATCCTTCGGATTGAAATGCAGCATCTCCGCCGGTGGACGGAAATGGACCACTCTCGCGGACGCGACGAAGTCGATCGTGACTGGCGTTCCCATGGCCTTCGGCGCGTTCAGGAGCATGCTCGCTCCGTACGCCACCGCGATCACTAGCCAGAACGCGACCGCGCCGAAGATGAATTTCCTGGATAGAACTTTGCTTTTTCTGTCCGTAGACATTTCTCACCCCATGGGAATGTTTTCGAGGAGAAAATTCCTTAGCTGCTTTCTTGCTTCCTGGTCCGGATTCCGAGGATTGACGTGGAACCTCGCCAGCCGCTTCTTCCCTTCGAACGGAAGCGAAACAAGTTTCGTCCGCTCATCGTCCTTCGTCCTTACCATCGAAACCGCAATGACGTCGCCGCCGAGAAGCTCTTCGTACCATGAAAGCAGTCCGGAAACCTTCAGGATACTATCATCTCGTCCGTCTATGTTCCCATTTATGTTATGGTCTGTTTCAATAATCACACATTTTTTCCCCCCGGACTTCGACTGGAACATCAGCAGCCCGTGGATCAGCGGCATCATCTCGCGGGCGCCGTTCAGACTCGCGAGCTTCTCTTCGAGTGAAAGCGCCGGAACCTGCGTAATGAGGTCGTCGATGGAAACGCGGAACGAAATGTACGCGTGTACAAGCGGCGTCGTCACCGCGATGATCGGCTTTTCCCTGTGCTCCTTCACAGCAACCTGTCTGAACGTCGCAAGGTCCCCGGCGAACGCGTCCCGGACGACATGACCGAGCGTGTGCAGCGCGAAAATTCTAAACAGCGTCTGATCGAACTTCTCGCCGTACTCGAAGCTCTCGAGCTCGCTGACCTCGATTTTGCGGAATCCCCTCAGTTTATAATCCTCGAACCAGTCGATCAGCGAAGCGTAATCGTCGGACGCCTCGCCTGCGAGACCCTTCTCGATTCTTCGCTCGGACGCGGAAAGCAGCCGCGTCGGCGCGGAATCGTCCAAAGACCCGGCCCGGAACTTCCTCGTCTTGCAAAGATTCTTGTCCGCGAGCAGATCGCGCAGGTACGCGTACCTCGCCTCGAGCGCTGAAGTCTGCGGCGAATCCTCATCGAGGAGCGCGCGGATTTCTTCAAGCTCCCGCGCGACGAGGGATACGATTTCCGCGAGCAATTCGTTTTCCGGAGTCTCGTTCGTCGGGACGCTGACCACGCACGGAAACTCCCGCTCCGTCCGTCGATCCGAAAGACGGTTCTTGACGTACTCGCTGACGTTCAGCCTGCCGCGCACGTCGCCGCGGAAGCGTCTCGTATCGAGTTCCCGTCCCTCGGACGAAGCACCCCTGATCCGCTCGACGATCTTTTCGAGTTCCGTAAGCGAGATAAGAAGTTCGTCCGACTCCTGCGCCTTCCGGAAATCGATCGTGGTTCTGCGAAGCGAAGTCTCGAGGTCCGGGAAGTGCGAAAAAACGAGCGCCCCCGACTCCTTCAGAATCGCGAGCCGGTCTTCGTCATCAAGCCCTTCGCGCAGCGATCTGGTTTCGTCGTCCGCGCGATCGTCCGCGAGTTCGTACAGACTCACGCTTTCGCCGCCTGCGGAGGCCAGCAAGGTCAACCTGATCTTGCGAGCGCGAACGTCGGGGAACGGAAACTCCCGTTCGATTTCCGCGCCGAAGCCGTCCATAATCCGGACTACGATCCCTTTCCGGTCCGTCTCCCGTGGCGGGACGCGGAGAATCGTCAGCTCACCGCCTTCTGAAATCTTCGCGAAAGATTCCGTCTCCTCCGAAAGCGAATAGAAATACGGCTCGGTTCCGCCCGCGACTTCGATTCTCGGATTGTACTCCCGCTCCACGTCGAACGCCGGGAGCGCCTCGGTGACGAAATGAAGCTCCAGGCTTCCCGCAAGCACCGGCCCGGAGGCTAAAAGCTTAGGATAGATCGCGCTGACTTCCTCGCCCTCCGGAGCCGGTTCGTAAGGCGGGATTCCTTGCGTGGCACGGGCATCTTGCCCGTGATCCATCGGCGAGACGCCGATGCCACTGCCCAGATCCCTCGCAGCGGCTTCGAAATCCTGCTCGTGAAATTCCGCGTCGAACGCATCCAGGATGCTGTCCATCGAATCTTCCCCGGAAGAACGCTCCTCTGGAAACTCTACTTGCGCAGCTTCCTCCAACTCCTGCTGCTCCGTCGCCTCCGGTTCCCCCGCTAAGCGGTAATTCGGGTTCTTCGCGACGTTCAGCGTCGCGCCCGCGAGTTTCTGGAACGGCACCGGACTCGAGTCCCGCACACGAATCGCGAATTCATGCACGCCCGCGCTTTCCGGCTTCGGGAATCCGAAGACGCTCGCGGACTCCGCGCCTAGCCGGAGACCATCAGGAAGCGACCCTTCGATAACTTCGACGTAATAGGGCTTCCTGCCGCCGTAGATGGTGAAGTTCTGTTCGTAGTATTCGAGAGCGCGCGCGTCTTCGAGAACCTGCTCCGGAACGTCCAGTTCCGACTGCGGGAGGATTTCGACGTCCACCGACGCGATCTGACGCTGCGGCGGAGTCCCGGAATCCTCGACTACGAAGAACAGCCTGCAAACGCCGACCGCGTCGTTCGTCGGATGCCCCGAAAGCTTCCCCAATCCAGGGAACCAGAGCAGTCCCGCGGGCGGGTCCGGAAGTATCGCGGTGTGTACGTACGGAGGAGTCCCGCCGTCCGCCTCGACGAACATGTCGAACGGCTGGTCTTCCGTTCCCTGGACACGCAGCGGAAGTCTTATTTTCAGCGGGCTTACGATCTTTGGCGCCTCGGAAGGCGTGGATTCGACTTCCTTCTTCGCGATCCTGACCTCGGTTTTCGGGCGCGCCACCGAACTGGACGCGGCCTTTAAGCGCTGAGCTGCGCCCGAAGACGGAACATCGAGAGTCGCGGTGCTCCTCGAAACCGTCACATGTTTCGAAGCGACGAGTTTCAGAATCTTTTCGAGACGTTCGCGGATGGCTCCGCCTACCCAGGGAAGCGCGAGTAGTGCGTTGACGCTGTCCGAAACCTCGGCGAATTTCTGCTCGCCGAGATCCCGCTTTATTTTCGCCAGTGCGTCATCGATGTTCGCTTTTACCATCAGTTATCGCTGCAATGTCGGCTTTAGGTTGCCCGTGTATTCAATTCCTAATTGGGTGAGTAGTTTATTGCTGCTTCTTCCATTCCCAATTCTTAACTCTTAACTCTTAACTCTTAATTCTTAATTACTAGTAGGTCAGTCTCGACCATATCCTGTCCATGGTTTTGGGGAACTTATGCGGTTTGTCGTCAGGGCCGCGAAGTTCGTTTCCGAAGAAGTCGTAGAGCCTGCGCAGGACGGTGCTTTCCCTTCCTGCGAGCAACGGAACGAGACGTGACGCGCATCCGAAATCGAGCGCGCTTACAAGCTGCGCATCGAAGTCCTGATCCGCCGCGGTTCCGAGGATGTTCGGCCTTACGATACAGGTCTTCATAATGTCGAGGATCGTGCTCGTCCCGAGGTGATGCCCGATCGCGAAACTCTTCTTCGCGCCAGAAAGGCGATGGTACCGGACGAAGTAAACGATCCTCCGGATGAGGTCGAACACTTTGCCGTAAGGATTCGCGACGTTGAAAACTTCTTCGTGCCGAAGGCTCCGGGATTCATCTTCTTCGATCGCGGCCATCGAAAGGACGTCCCTGGCGCGGAACTGATCGCCACCCCAATACGGCGACGTGACGCCCAGCGCCAAGACGTTTCGCGCGACGCGGTTCGTCGCGATGACGAGTTCCCGCGCGAAGTTCATTTCCGCGCCGTCAAGCGTCGGCGGCGCGACCCGAATCGTCTGGAACCTTCGGGAAAGACCTTCGGACATCTCGTACATGTACTCGCGATCGCTGGCGTTCAGCGTGGCGAGAATCCTGAATCTCGCGGGGACGAAAATCCTTTTCTTGCGGGCTTCCTCGTGGAAGTATAGCGAAAGTTCCCGCTCGCCTTCTCCGCCGAACACGCTGAAAAGCTCGCCCAGGTATCGATCCGGCTTTCCGCGGGACATCTCGTCCAGAATGAACCACACCGCCTGCGGTTCGCCCGTGATGCTCGCGTTCATTCCGTCCGCGTAGACCTTGCGCGACATCTGCTTACAGCATTCGAGGACGCAGTTCACAAGAGAGCCGTTCCGCGGCTTTATGACCTCCCGGCCATCGACTATCGAAAGACTCAGCCCGCCGATGACGTCGTATCCCGTCCAGTCTTCGTTCGCGGTGACGACGACGGTTCGCGCGCTAAAAACATCCCGCGCGATCATTTTCACAAGGTCCGTCTTTCCCGTTCCCGGAGGACCCTCGACTATGACGTTGTCCGTCGCAAGCGCCGAGACGATGTCGAGCAGAACGTCCTTCTCGATGGCGAGATGCTTCTGGATTTCCGCGACCTTCTCGTCAAGCTTTTCTGGCAGCAGCAGCGGATAGTGCGCGAAATGCTTCGTCCGCTGGTAGTCCTCCTCAAGCTCCATTTCAGCGGGAACCCAGCTCTTCGGGTCAAGCGACCTCACGGATAGTATCTTGTCGACAGCCATTATAACCTTTTATATTTCGTCCTTTACGTTACGTGGTGGGAACGCGGACGTCCCGTCCGCGAAATTCATCAAGCGTCCTCGCTTGATGGATAAACAAGGCCTCCTGTAACCGCAAACGCCAGTGGTGAAATAGAAATTGCGCAGACGAGGACGTCTGCACTCCCAGGCAACCACGTGAACGGCTACGAACCTTTTCAATTCTCCTTCCGAATTCTTTGCGGTTTGGCTCCTTTGCGGGGTCGGCGAATTTGAATTTCTATTCTCCGCGAGCCTCCGCGTCCTCTGCGTCTCCGCGCTGAGGAAATAAAGAAAATCGTCTCGTTTTGCTGATGTTTTCATTGATAAGGGACTAGTTTTCCCGGCCCTGGTAGAGCACCCGGAATTTTTCGAGATGCAGTCGAACCATCCGGGTATAGTCCCCGGAACCGTCGCCAGATGGTTCCGACAAACCCGAAACCGGCGTTTTGCCGACAAGCTGATAAAGCCAGCTATCGACTGGAACCGGGATGTCCTCCGAAGTATTGAAGAACTGGATAATCGCGCCGTGAGGAAGCGCTTCCGCGATAGAGGCCGGACATTCGTAACTGTTCGGCCCGAGCCTTTTCGTATCCGAAACATGCACGGAGAACAAAGGAGCATCCCCACGATCCGATTTTCTCGCGAAGACGTCGGAGACGCTTCCGAAGTATTCGAACCACATTCGATGGATTTCCGCGTCGCGACTTGCATCCGGGTTCATTCCGCCCTGATTCGACGGTCTCGCGAATTCCGGCCTGAACACCGTCCGGCCGATAAGGGTCAGAAGACGATGCATTTCCCTTCGCGCGAGTTTCACATCGTTCTGCCCGGAACCGAAAAATTGTCCGAGTTTCGCTTCGCCTTCCAAGTGAAGGTAGCAGCCCCGCCTCGGCGAGTAGCCTTCGCCCGACGGGACAAGCGCCATATCCCGAATGGAAAGGAACGGACTGAACGCCAGCAATTCCATCACCCGTCGGTGTTTTTCCCCGGCAGAGGTTATCGACCCCGCGGTGTTTTCTCCGGCGGCTTCGATCGAGTCTTCGTTTCTCCTCGAACTTGCGATTTCTTTTGCGATGAACGACGGTGGCAAGCCTTCCTTCGCCTGCGTGAGCGTGTGCGCGAACTCATCCGGGCTGAGATAACCGAGAAAATTTTCGGATCGTTCGAGGTTGTCCAGCACTTCGAGGACGAGGCAGAAGGGCTTTATAATCGGGTTCCCCAGAAGATCGCCTTTCAGGAGAGTGTGGTCGGAAGTCTGCCACCGCATAAGCTGAACGCTCGCGAACAGTCCTCCGGCGCCCGAATTCCCGGCGCTTCTGACGTTTCCGATTCTTTCGTTTCCGGCCCAGCCGCCCACGTTAGAGCCGCCCACGTTAGAGCCGCCCACGTTAGAGCCGCCCACGTTAGAGCCGCCCGCAAGCCAGTTGCATATCGGCGTGATGCTGAAAGTCCCCCCCGCGCGATGAGCCCCCGCGTGATAGACCCCCGCGTGATAAACATCGTCTCGCTCGATGAACACTAGTCCGAAGAATTCCGCGAACGCAAGTATTCTCTTCAGCCGCGCTTCTCCCGGACCACCGGACTTTTCGTCGTCTTCCGAGCCGGGGTCATCCCTTCTCAAAAACGAAGCTATCGACTGGAGAGCGTCCGAGTTCTGAAGTTTTGCAATCGAAACTCTTCCGAATTCGCCGCGGGAATCGCCCGCGGCGTTAGCCGCAGAGTTTAGGGCGGACGTCGCGTGCAACTCGTAGAACGAAGCGAGGCTCCTCGCGAGACTGTAAAGATGTCCCGGATCGGAATTTTCGAAAATGTTGATCGGAGGAGGATACTTCAACGAACGTGCTCCAGGAATAGTTTCTTTAGTGCCGCGATTTTGGTCTGATCGTACGAGGCGTCAGGTTTAGCTTCCGAAATGCACCTGAATCCAAGATGGCTCTCTTTGGTCGAAATCAAAGCCTTCGAATAGTGCTCGATCGTCAGATCGATCGGCCCCGCGAGATACGATCCGCCCTTGATAATGTAATACTTCGGCGACGACTGCCCGAAATAGTCGGTCTGGATTCCGGTGGTCGTCCACTCGTAGCAGTTGCCCGCCAGATCCTCGATTCCGAACTGATTTGCGCCGCGGGGATAGTTTCCGACGGACACAAGCCCGAAATGTTCCGAATGATTCGCCTGGCAGCAGTCGAAATTGAAATCCTTTCCCCACGGATAGATCCGACCATCGCTCATGCCCGCGAGATGCAGCCACTCCACAACGTTCGGAATGCGTTTTCCCGCCCACCTGGCATAATTCTGCGCGTCTTCAAGCGAAACGAATACAACCGGATGGAAGAGCACATCCGACTTCGGCAGCGTCCCCGCCCACGACGGCGGCCTGGGCGTCCCGGTTTCGAGGCAATAAAGCGCGTACTGAAGGTTCGTTACCGGAAACTTGTCCGCGTAGAAATGCCCGACCTCGATTTCACCCGAAAGGCTGTCCTTCACCAGTTTCGACACCATCGAGCCTTCCACGATGAACGTCTCGCCCGGAACGTAGCAGGTTTCGAGCAGGCGTTCGACTTCGAACTCGGGACGACGCAAACCGTCCCTGAACGATCCCGATTCCAGCTTCAGAAGCTCACGCGAACCCTCCTCGCGACGCAGTTCGAACAGCTCGTCCACCTGATTGTTCGTAAGCGAGCCAAGCTCGTATGCGACAAGCGCCAGCGGCTTCCATACGCCGGTTTGTTCATAACAAAGTTGCTGCTGCGTTTCGATCTGAGAAAATTCCCCCGCGGCAACCACTCCGGAAATGAAATCGAATTCCCAAATATCGTTGACAGGCAACTCCCGTTTGTGGGAGAACTTCGGTTCCTGGGGTTTCACTTTGGGACTGCTCATCTTGGCCTGTATTCTTCGCCGATCTGGGCGTTCGAGTGTCTCGGACTTGGCAATAATCTATTCACTAACATTTGCGGTCTGGTTGTCGACTCTGGATTCTAATCGTCCGCGGGGTTGTTTGAAAGTCTTTTCTGAAGGCGAGCGCTCCCTGGTTGCGTCTTAAGTCGCCTCCGGACCAGGAACTACCCATGGATTGGAACATCTTTTCCTTATGCAACCCACATAAAAATAAATTACTTTTTGACAAGCGAATGTCCGGTTTCATCGACATCAGGGGAAAAAACAAGTTGGGAACAAATTACTTTTTATCAGATTCATGTTGATTGATGCTAATTATTGGCAATTTGAATACCAAATTCTGGTTCAAGCCAATGTGAGCATGATCACTTCGCCAGTTCGCTCCGGTTTGTGGGGAAATCCGCCATGAACTAGATTAGACTTTGCCGAAGAAATCGAAAAGCCGAGTTTACCGAGTCCAGACGAATGGCCGATGACATCCTCTACTTCGACGCGTTCAGCGGCCTCGCCGGCGACATGATCATCGGGGCGCTGCTCGAACTTGTCCCGAATCCTGATTCCATCATTTTCGAGTTGCGAAAATTCGAAACCGAATCCGCGAAAATCGAAGTGCGAAAGACGACGCGTAAAGGAATCGCCGCGACAGACTTCGGGGTTCGCATCGCGGGAGATCATCATCACGCACACTTTCATTCTGAGGAGCACGGCACATCGCACCTTATTGATATTATCGGAGCGATCGACGCAAGTTCTTTAACGACTAGTGTGAAAACACACGCAAAAGCTATCTTTGAACGTCTTGCGAAAGCCGAGGCGGAGGTCCACGGAATCGAGGTCGAGAAAGTCCATTTCCACGAGGTCGGCTCGATCGACGCGATTATCGATATTTGCGGATTCGCGCTGCTTTACGAAGCTCTTGGCGCGCCGAGGCTCGTGTGCTCCCCGCTTCCGCAGCCGTCCGGATTCGTGAAGACGCAGCACGGCATGCTTCCTCTTCCAGCGCCTGCCTCAGCCGTGCTTCTGCGGAACGTCCCGGTGTACGGCGTCGATCTGAAGTTCGAACTCGTCACGCCCACCGGCGCGGCGATAGTCGCAAACACCGCGGCGGGCTTCGGGACGATGCCCGCGATGACGATCTCCAAAATCGGCCACGGCGCGGGAGACAAGGACCTCGAGCATCATCCGAACATCCTTCGCGCGTTCCTCGGTTCGAGCGGAGCGGGCGCGGACGCGGGAACCGTTCTCGAAGGCGAGACGAACATCGACGATATGAGCTTCGAAGGCGCCGACCTTCTGATGACAAGGCTTTTCGAGGCAGGCGCGCTCGACGTCTGGTTCACTTCCATACAGATGAAGAAGTCGAGGCCCGGCGTGAAGCTCAGCGTGCTCTGCCCGGATATAGGCGCCAGGCTGCGGATCGAGTCCGTGATTTTCGCGGAGACGACGACCATCGGCGTCCGCTGGAAGGAGCTTCAGCGCACCATGCTTCCGCGCAGGTTCGAGTACCGCGAAGTAAGCGGCGTGAAGGTCGCGTTCAAGGTGCTGACCTATCCGGACGGCGGAACCCGCGCGTTTCCGGAACACGATGACGTGGTCCGCCTCGCGACGACTCTTGGGATTCCCTACATCGCCGCGAAGTCGATCGCGGACAAGTCCTTCCAAATCACGAATTAAGAGTTAAGAATTAAGAATTGGGAATGAAAGAAGCAGCAATAAACCATTAAGTAACCATCTCAAGCACCTCGGACCGCGGACATCCTCGTCCGCAAAAGCCGTCGAACGTCTCGTTTGACGGCTCCGAATTATCGATGTCGCTTGCCTACGATAGTTTCTAACCACTAACAACTTTCTGACTACTGACAACGGGGAACCGCACGAGATGGAAGACAGCAATATTTAAACCCTAACCGGTTTGTGGAACTCGATGACTGAACCTGAGGTAACCTACAAGGTCGTAAAACCGCTTTCCAAAGGCCCTGTTCGCGATCGACACGGCGTCGGCGCGGAGAAAGCGAGGGAACTCAAAGTCGCGGTGGTGATGATGAACCTCGGGAGTCCGGAATCGCTGGGCGGCGTCGAAAGGTTCCTCTACAACCTGTTCTCGGACCCGCTGATAATTCCTGTGCCGCTGGGATTCATATTCCAGAAGCCGCTCGCGAAACTGATTTCGAAACGACGCGCGGAGAAGTCGAGGGCGTGCTACGAAGCCATCGGCGGTTCGCCTCTGCTCGAACAGACGCAGCGCCAGGCAAAGGCTCTCGAAGCGAGACTATCCGAAGGATTCGTCGTCCCGCATCCTTATCGAGGCGAAGTGCGGATAAGCGCGAAAACGTTCGTCTGCATGCGCTACTCGAGTCCTTTTTCGGACGAAGTCGCGCGGGAAGTCGCGGATTTTGGCGCGGACGTCGTCGTGCTGCTTTCGCTTTACCCGCACTACTCCGTAGCGACGACCGAAACAAGTATCCGCGCGTGGAGCAAGGCCGCGAAGCGAGCGGGGATCGACTCCGCTACTATCGCGGCGGTTTCGTTCTGCGCGGAGTCTTCGTACGTGGCGGCTCTTCGAAACCGTGTGACTCGCGCGCTCGCCAAAGTTTCCGCCGAGGATCCGAGGAAGGTCGCGATCCTGTTTTCCGCGCACAGCCTGCCGCGGAAACTCATCGACAAGGGCGACCCGTACCTTAGCGAGATTCAGAAGACCGTCGCGCTTACGATGAACGGAATCGAAGGTTACAGCCATTTCCTCGCGTTCCAGAGCAAGGTCGGCCCGATAAAGTGGCTGGAGCCGTCCGTGGAAGTAGCGCTTCGAGACCTGCGCGAGTCGGGTTTCGAGCACGTCGTCGTGTGTCCCGTAAGCTTCGTGTCGGACCATGTCGAGACGCTTTACGAGATCGACATTCTGTTCAGGAACGTCGCGGACGAACTCGGGTTCAAGTCGTTCATCCGGACCGACGCGCTTCTGGACGAACCAGACTTCATCGAATGCCTTTCACGGCTGACGAAGAGTCTGATCGAAGTTCTCGTGACCGAGGTTCCGCCCATACCCTGATGGATGGGGGGGGGGTGAGGTCGCTCGCGGACGCCTGTGAGGATCGATCCGCGGAATGAAGCGTCGCGATCTACGTCGAGTGAGGTTCGATCGTGCTCAGCACGTCGCTTTCTTCCTGTCTCGCGACGAACAAGTCCTGCCTCAGTTGAAGGTTTATCCAGAAATCCGATGAAGTTCCAAAGAACTTCGCGAGCCTGAGCGCGATGCTAGGCGTAACGCTCCGTCTGCCATTCACGATGTCGTTGACGCGCTGATACGGCACATGAATTTTATCCGCCAGCTCGCGCTGCGAAATCTCCATCGGTTTCAGAAAATCCTGAAGTAACACATCGCCTGGAGTCGAAGGTCGTCTGCTAGTTGGAATCCTGACCATAGTTTTTCCCGTTAGTTGTATCTTCAATGATAGTCTACAATTTCAACTTCGTCCGGCCCCGAATCGGTCCACACGAAACAAATTCTATAACGATCGTTTATTCGGATGCTGTGTTGCCCTTTTCGATTTCCTTGAAGTTGTTCAAGTTTATTTCCCGGCGGCGCCTGCAAATCTTCAAGTGATGCGGCTGAACAAGTTGGTCCAATTTTCTGGTGGCGATCCGGAGCAAGGCGCCTGGACAAGTCCTGCGGCTTAATTTGGAATCCTTTCCGTTAAAGACATCTTCAGTTCCACTGTTTTTAAAGGACTGAATCATCTTCTAATTTAATCACGTTATCCGCGCTGTCGATATATCCGAATGTTGGAATTGTATAATGCTGAATTCGATCCGCTTAACCAGATGTAACAAGAAACACCTTGGTTTTTATAAGGTCGAGGGTTAATCCATTTGCTTTTCAAACCGAATCTCGTATCGTTAACTATGGAGGCGAAAGCCTTCAGGGTTCCACGTTGAGGGCGCGTAGCAGGGTCTACGCGCTCTTACATTTTTTGGGGGTCCGGAAATTGACCGGACGCTTCAGGACCGGAAAAATCCGCGCTTCGCCGCTCGTGCGGGCAAACCCTGAAGACATCTCCGTCGTTAGAAGCCGGTGGACTTAGTCCCTTATCAATGAAAACATCAGCAAAACGAGACGATTTTCTTTACTTCCTCAGCGCAGAGGCGCAGAGGCGCAGAGAACGCGGAGGCTCGCGGAGAAATTAGATTGGCTTTTACTCATTCATCCGCACTGTTTGCTACAAACATCGCACCCCTGACGGGGTTAATTTTATGAATCGTGGCACGGGCATCCTGCCCGTGTAACATTGGCAGGACGCTGATGTCACCCTAAAAATCTGTGTAAATCGGTGTTAATCTGTGGACAAAAAAATGAATCTGCGAAATCCGCGTAATCTGCGGATAGTTCGCTTTGGTTCCGGCTCGTCCGGGTTCGGGTCTGTAACCTGAGAATATTTGCCAATGTTTCGAAAGACGCTTCGCGCACTTCCGTGGATTATTCTGTTCGCCCCGGCGATCGCGCTCGTCGTCCGCGCGACGCCTCTCTGGCGGCTCGCGCGGCCACTACACGTTGCGATCGTCGAGCCGCTTATATCGCCGGTCGTTTCGGAGCTTGCGCTTTCGTGGATTCGAGGCCCTGAACCCGGTTCCGCCGAAGTCGAGATCGTAACTTCCGCCGCAATAAACAGAACCGACTCGTATGAGCCGAAGCCGCGGACGCAGACGGTGGCGCAATCGCAACCGAGACAGGGCGCGATCCGAGCCGAGCCGGCGCCAGCGGAAGTTCGCGAGACGCCGCAGCCACATCCGGCAGAGGTTGCGCAGCCCGAAACCGCGCAGAACGCTTCGCAGCCTCGAATCGAAACTCCCGCGCAGTCCGAGGCGCAGAATCCGGAGCCGGAAGCGGTCGTGAACGTCATGTACAGATTCCAGAACTCAGAAAGCAATCAGCGGATCGCGAGCACGGCGTTCACGTACACCCGCGGGTTCCGTCCGCTTTCCGCCCGCGGCACTCCGGAGCAGACTGGGGTTCAGGAGGTCTCGATCAACGCCACCACCGACGCTCGCGGCGAGTTCTTCATTCAGAACCTCCCCGTTGGACGGTACACGATGAAGTTCAGTTTCGATGGATTCAGACCCTCAGCGCTTCCCGAGCGGCCTTTCCAGGCGTCCGCGGCGCCGGTAGTTTCAGGGGGGCACGTGGTGCTCGAACCCGTCTGCCTCGTATCCGGAAAAATATCCGACCCAGGTCAGCAGGGAATAGCGAATGCAAGCGTCCGGCTATACAAAACCGGGACTTCTCTGGAAGGCGCGCTGCAAACGGCTAGCGACGACCACGGCGAATTCAAAATCGAAAACGCCACCTTCGGCGAGGGCTGGTCGATCAGCGTCAGCGCGGAAGGATACGAACCGAAAGTGATGGACGAAATCAAGATACTCCAGAACACGCGGATCGAAGTTACGCTGAGGAAGTCCGTGGACCTGATAGGCACGATAATATCCGAAGACGGAAGTCCGGTAACGGGATTCACGGCAATCTACCTCATATCCGCTAATCTCGCGCTGACTCCGGAGAACATTCGAAACGCGCGCAACCTCACCCTCGGCCCTGAAAACCGGACCGGGGATTTCAGGTTCGAGGACGTCCCGCCGGGATTATACAGCATAGTCGTCAATCACCCGGAGCACAGACCGTTCCAGTCCAACGTCAACATCTACGGAAACGCCGACGAGCAGCGGTACATGCCGAAACTCCGGAGAGGCGCGAACGTGTCCGGAGAAGTCCGGACTTCCGATAGACCATGGGCGCACATCTCCGGAGTGTGGGTGAACATCGCGTTCGAGGGAGCCGCGAGAGCCGACCGCATCGACTTCCTCGCGTCGAAACGCGTCACCACGAATGAAACCGGGACTTTCAACATTCAGGGGCTATACGCCACTGAAACCTACAAGCTTACCTTCTCTAAGCCAGGGTTCACGGAGGAGGTCTTCACGGGAGTCGCTCCGAACAGTTCGCAGGTGGTCGTCCTCTACCGTCTTTGCAGCGCGAGCGTGCAGGTCTGGCTCGACGCGGGAGACGAGCCGCCAGAGGGGTTCCAGGTGGACGTCAAGCGCATCGTTCCAGGCGGGCAGCAGGTGCACGTCGATCGAAGGGTCGTCGCGACCTTGCCGACTGCTCGAATAAGCGAGTCCCCGCAGAAGATCGGAACCATCCTTCCGTTCACGAACCTTCCGCCCGGTCGATACAGGTTCCACGTCAGCGCCGAAGGCATGGCGGACGTCTACGATACGATCGAACTCCGCGAAGGCGAAAACGTCGATAGCCACTCCATCACGCTCAGCCGGGGCGGAAGAATCCGCGGGAGACTGATCGACGCGGAAACCGGGGAATCCGTGATAGGCGCAAAGGTATTTCTCGACCCGGTTTTCCTCCCCGACCCTCTGATTTCAGGAATTCGTTACAACGCCGAGCCGGAGAGGACTCAGGACGCGGGCTACGAGTTCATATTCCGCGAAGTCCCGTACGGCGTACATGAAGTCGTCGTTTCGCACCCGCACTACGCAAGCGTGATCATCGAGGGCATACGCCTCGAAAGACAGCGACGGGAGATTCTGCACGAAGTCAAGCTAACCCGCGGCGGGACCGTTTCCGGCTCCGTCATCGGATTCCATGGAATGCCGATCTCCGGCGCGTGCGTGAAAGCGTCCGGCGCAGGCGGCTGGTTCGTCGACGGCCTTTCGAACGACCTCGGCAAGTTCGAGTTCACGAAGCTGCTTCCGGGGGAATACGTCGTCTCGGTGGATCGCGCGTCGTCGAAGGCTCCGATGGACGTACTCTCGCTCATCGCGCCCGTGACGGTAACGGTGGAGAAACTTCAGACCGCGGAAGTCGTGCTCGGAAGGGAACTCAACGACGTATCGATTTCCGGAAACGTCGTGGATGAGGACGGCTCATTTTTCCGCGGAAGAATCGATATGTTCGCGCGGGTCCAGACTTCCGCGCTAAGCTACTCCGGACTTTGCGAAAACGAAGGCGCTTTCGCGTTCAGACACATTTCCGCGGACGATTACGCGCTGCGCGCAGGGACGTTCGAAACTACGATCAGCGTCCCCGTAAGCGGCTTTACGGACCATGCGATCGTTCGCAATGGCCGGACGATCCGCGGCAGACTTTTCGATCGCGCAAGCGGGACTCCGGTAAGCTCAGGCTCGATCTTCTGGCAGCGGGCGCGCAGGTTCGCGAACCCGCTCGAGCAGGTTCTGGAGGCGTATCGCGCCCCCGTCCGGACGAACGAAGCCGGGCAGTTCGTGCTCGAGTTCCTTCCGGAGGAGGAGCTTTTCATCGGCGCGATCGCGCCCGGAAAGGGACGGACGATGGTGCATGTTCCCGCGGGAACTGACGACGTGGTTCTGAGCGCGCTCGATCTCGTGCGGGAATGCGCGATGCGCGTGAAGGTCGTAATCGCGGACGGCTCCGCAGTTCCAGGCGCCGAGATTTTCGTCCTCTCTCCCGACGGAAGCGTCTGCATCAACTTCGGCGATCGATTCATCGCGGACGATTCCGGCGAACTCTACATCCGCGGCCTCGGCGAAGGGGACTACATCCTGAAGGCGCAGAAGGACGGCTTCCACCCGGAATACTGGGGAGTGAGTCTCCGCCGCGGTCCCCCACAGGAGGTGACTCTGAAGATGACGCTCGCGCTTGCGCACGAGGTCCACACGGTCCGCGTCGTCGATTCGGGTGGCGCGCCGGTGACGAACGCGTACATCGTCGTGATGGACCAGGCGCAGCGCGTCCTGAACCCCGCTGAGACGACGGACAGCATCGCTTCCGGGCGGCCTACGTACTTCTTCACGAACAAGGAAGGCGTCGCGGTGCTGCCTTTCATCACGCCTTGGGAATACTACCTCGATGTCTACATCGAAGGCGTCCACGTGAAGCAGTTCATGAAACGCCTCTCGCCCGAACGCACCGTGGAGCTAAGGCTCGACTGACGTGGTTTTCGAATTTCGCCTCCGACCGAGCCGCCGGATCGGAGCGAATCAAAAAATTCCGCCGCCGTGCAGCTTCGATAGAAACGTCGTCACTGGAAGCACTTCGAAGCCATCGAACTTGTATTCCCGCTCTCCGGTGTATACGCCTATCATCCGCTGCACGTCGATTTTTCCAGTTTTCGAAAGATCGCGGAGCGGTCTTTCCCATTTACGGTTCCAAGCTTTCGAATGCTTGACCTCGATGCCGATTATTGCAGCTTTTTCATTTCCGTATCTCTTTCTTGTTTCGACGACGAAGTCGATCTCGACCCCTGATCCGGTTCTGTAATAAGAGAACTGATTCCATTTTGAGCGTGAAATCGCGTACACGCGCATCTCATTCAGGATGAGAGTTTCGAGGGATCTCCCAAGCCAGTCGTCGCCTGGATTTTCCCCGAGCAAGCCCGCCGAGGCACGCGCGACACCAGCGTCGAACCAATAGAACTTGGGATGGGTTTGTTCCCTGACTTTCAAACCTGCTCGATATGCCGGAAGTGTGGAGCAGAGCAGCGTGTCGATCAGGATGGAAAAGTAGTTTTCCACGCTGCTCCTCGGTACTGAAACTTCCCGGCTGATGTTCGAATAGTTTAGGAGTTGCCCATTCGACATTCCCACTATCTGCAGAAACCTTAGAAATGGCTCCAGTCTCCTGACTGCACCTTCTTCTCTTATCTCCTCCTTGATGTACGTCCCGACATACGCGCTCAGTGTTTGTTCTGATGTTTCCCGGTCCTCGATCACGCTCGGGAGCCCACCGTAACGAAGAGCGAATTCGAGATCGAAATCTGCCCCAAGTTCGGAAGAAACCATGCTGGACATGGACATTGTAATCGCGCGTCCTGCAAGCAGGTTCGCGCCACCCAGTCTTAGTTTGCGCGCGGATGAGCCGCATAACGCGAACTTCCACTTTCGTTTCTGCATCAGCCTGTGAACGACGTCGAGAAGCACAGGGTTCTTTTGCACTTCGTCGATAATAATCCACGAATCCTTTGCCCGGGGCTCAACGTGGGACGCGAGATTTTCAGGATTCGCGACAAGTTCGCGATTTGTTTCAGGATCGAGCAGGTCGATCCGAAGCGCATCGGGAAACCTCTCCATAAGCCAGAAGCTCTTACCCACTCCCCTTGGACCGAAAAGAAAAAACGACTTCGCAGGCGGCGCGAGCAGTCTGTTGTAAGTCTTTTCCATCAATGCAATTTAACAACACAGATGTGAATTTGCACGACATTTTCACATCAGCGATGTTAAAATGCACGAGTGTGCGGCAGTCTATCGCGGCGTTTGGCATCGACGCCTCGTCGATGTACTCGGTGACACGCGCGGGGGGCGCTGCCAGCCGCTTTTCTGCTTTCCGCCTATTTTGTCCTTCCCGCTCGCGGCGAGAAAGGATCGAGGGCGCCCTCGGTGGACCCGAAGTCATCGCGTCGCCGGAGAAACTCGACGGCAACTTGATGGCTTCGGG
>JANLHZ010000056.1 GCA_024653775.1 Planctomycetota bacterium
AAATCGTCGATTACGTACGATGCCAGCGCAACCCCGGTGGAGCTACCCTCGGCGAAAAAGGTGTGTAGTATGATGAGACGAGGACGTCCGCACTCCCAGGCGAATTAGAGAATGGTTTCCCCCAAAAAAAGACGGCTTCCCGAAGGCTTGCCGTCTATGGAGTGTTCGGTTTAGATTAGCGGGTTCTTCTCAGTCGCCGTCGCTGCCGATGGCTTCTACGGGGCAGTCGTCGAGGGCCTGCTGGCAAAGCTCGATTTCCTCGTCCGACTCGGGCTGCTTGTAAACAAAAGAATAACCCTCTTCCTCGTTCTGCTTGAAGTTGTCGGGCGCGGTCGTCCTGCACAGGTCGCAATCGATGCACTGCTTGTCTACGAACCAGTGACCTTCAATGTTATCGGGTACCCTATCTGCCGGATCTGCCATTTGTTTCTCCAGAAAAACTATACTGACGATCTATCCTGTTTGTGCCTCTAAAGGAGTAATAAACTCTTCCACCGTGGGCACGAACTTGTTGTTACACCAAATCGAATCCATTTCAACAACATTTTATTCAAAGAATTTTTCTTTAAAAAACCCGCGAAACGGTCAAGATTCCTTATATGAGAAGCCACATTTTTGTAAAGGAATCCGTCGTGATTACAAACTCGGAAATCGAGTGCTTCCACTCCTGGTATCTTACCAAAATTCTGAAGATCGACTATTCCTGTCCGGAGCCTATCGAAGAACTCGAAACGAGGTTCCGTCCGAAATTCAAAGCCTGGCACGAGGCTCAGATTCAAAGGTTCGAGGATCGCGGAAAGGTAATGAATCATCCGAAGGATTCGGAAACTCTCGCCTTCATCGCGGCAAGGAAAGGAAGCAAGAGACTTCGGGACAAGCATATCGTAGACCTCGCGGGAAGGCCGCTTATCGAGTACGCGATCGAAGCCGCAAAGGAGTCGAAGTACGTAAGGCGGGTCGTCGTGAGCACTGACTGCGAGCGCATCGCAGAGATCGCGCTCGAACTCGGCGCGGAAGTTCCGTTCGAAAGACCCGCGCCGCTAGCGGGGGATACATCAGGCTTCGCAGACGTGGGCCAGCACGCGAAGGCGTTTCTCGGCGTGATGGAAGGTTATACCTGGGATTACTTCGCGCTCATTTTCCCGAACTATCCCGTCCGCGGCAAAAACGACATCGACGACGCGCTCGAAATGCTCTATGAGACGCAAGATCGTAACCACATCGTCGCGAGCTTCCAGAAGGTTCGAACCGACCTCCGAAGGATTTACAAAAGAGACGCGGGAACGCTGACGCACGCGTATCCGGATCACCTCGGCTACCGGGGCGACGTGCTCTATCAGATCGGGAACTTCGTGGTTTCGAGCGAGCCGTGCAACCATCAGCGGTTCTGGGACCACCACAGGAGCGAAGGCCGCGAGCCTGGGACGGGCGCGATGATAATCTCGGCGGAGAAATGCATCGAGGTCGACACCGCGCAGGAACTCGAGCAGGCGAGAAGGGTCATCGAAGCGAGAAAGCAGAATGCAGAGTGCGAAATTCAGAGTGCAGAATGCAGATCGCAGAATGCAGAATTGAAATCCGGGCCTGAGGCTGAGCGCTTCAAAATCGCCTTGAAAACTCCGGACGTGAAAACCCCTTGGCTCGAACACCGCGTGAATCTGCTCGCCCGGAACCTGCGCGGCGAGTTCGGCGAGAACGTGGTTTTGGTAGAGCAGACTACGGACGAATCGATTTTTTCCGAATCGAAAATCGTGCTGATCGACGCGGCGTTCGCAGGACTGACCGCGAACGACGTTTCGAACGCGATCGCGAAGTTCGTAAAGTCGGGGAAGCCGGAACTGATCAGCGCCTGCAAACCGTCGCACCATCCAAGGTGGTGCAGGAAGATCGATGGCGGGAAGATCATTCAACTGATCGACGACGGCGTGGTGGTGCCCCGCGCGCAGGAACTCGAAGAAGTCTTCGAAGCTGTTCCCGCGATTCGGATTCTCGCTCCCATCGAAGGCGCTGGCTGGAGCAATCCGGACGACCTTCCAGGCGCGGTCGAGTACTTCGTCCTGCCCCCCGCGGCCTCGATCGAG
>JANLHZ010000060.1 GCA_024653775.1 Planctomycetota bacterium
GGCGTTTATTCGATCCACCACACCGCGAAAATATGCTCTCACGAGCACACTACGAACAGAATCCCGCTATAGACTGCGATCTACCCCGTGAACACTTACATTTCACCAACGCCTGCGCTCGAAATTTTCGGGGGCGACAAGTGGGCGCAGCTTCAAAAGACGTTTCTGGAAGTCCTGTGAGCGATATTTTTCAGCCAGAATGCCACCCCAATCTTCTCCGTCTATCGTCGCGAGATATAGTTCGAATGTTCCTCCGATCTTTTTATAATAAATTCGATTTCGGAATTGTTCGAACTCATTTGCGTCTGCGATTTCGAATGCAACGTCCTCGATCCTTGGGGGGAATTCATCGCGAAGATGTCCACTCCGTTCGACAAGGATCACAAGGTATGTTGCGTACATAGCTGCGCGCATTGTTTGGAATCGGAAATATGTTTGTGAGAAGCTCTTCCATACTCGATTCCCAGATTCGCCTTCATTCGTTTTTTCGCGGAGTCTGGCGATTATTTCACCAGGATTTTCGATTTCCACGGTTTCAACGAACTCTCTCCAAAGTTCCAGTCCTTGCAGATCTTCCCACCATGACCCAATATACATAAAAGGCGCCGGATATTCCGGAAGCATAAATATGCAGTCATTCCAATCATACCGAAGCATCGATGACGCACCGAGCTTGATTATTTTCCCTATGTTGTAGTTCCGCTCTGTTTCAAGAAGAGCTTCGCAGAGTCTTTCTATCTGAACCGATGAAAGTACCGTTTTCGCCAGCCGTCGGATTTCATATAGCACGTTGAATATTTCACGGTATAGCGCGGGATACAATGCGAACTCCAGGCTCGCTATAGCGAGGTTAATAGCGCCATCGACATCTCCAAGGTGCGCAAGTCTGCGGATTTCCATCTGGATAACCGATACAGCGTAAGGGATGTCTTCTAATACCATTCCGCGCCGCGGACTTCGATTCCGCTCACGGAAGGGGTCCGGGCTAACGTATTCCCACTTCGTCGCTTTTTGAGATTCAAGGATCAGGTCTAGCGCTTTGCGGTTCGCGGTAAGCCAGGATACGACATTTTCGTCTTCATTTGGCCATTCCACCGCCATATCTTCGCCGAAGGAACCGCGCCAATCGATGTGCGACGGCGGCGGCTGCAAATTTTGTAACGTCTGCAGATGGTAGTAAAGTTTGTTGTCCGAATCTATGGTCCGGACGCTTGACTCTCTTCTAAGCTCTTCGGCGTAATCGTCCACAACCCTGCGCACTATCAGCGGAAGGATGTAAATGTGCGCCAAGATGAGAACTGCGCCCGCGATGACGATTCGAACGCTCCATTTCGGCCATCTACCGCTTCCGTACCACCTAATCGCCCGGACAAAGGGTTTGCTGAGTACTGAAGGTTCCTTTAAATTGAAAGGCATTAACGATTAATCGAGTCACGCCTGCAATTTGTTCGAAATCAGGCACGAGTTGTGTTCCAGTCCAGGCTAGTCTTGTGTAAAATTCAGGTTGAACTCAATCAGCCACAGAATTTCAGTTGCGTTCCTCGGAGAAATTTTGCACGCCGTTAAACCAATCGTCCTGGATGGGGCGACTTCCGGAGATAGACCATGAACTTCGACGACATCGCACTCGAATACCACAAATTTCCGCGGCCGGGGAAGATCGAGGTCGTGCCGACGAAGCCGACCGCGACGGCGCGGGACCTCGCGCTTGCTTATTCGCCCGGCGTGGCGGTGCCTTGCCTTCGGATCGCGGAACGCCCGGACGACATCTACAACTACACAAACAAGGGAAACCTCATCGCCGTCATTTCGAACGGGACCGCGGTTCTCGGGCTTGGGAACATAGGCGCCGCCGCGGGGAAGCCCGTGATGGAGGGCAAGGGCGTACTCTTCAAGCGATTCGCGGACATCGACGTGTTCGACATCGAAGTCGCGACCGAGAACGTCGAGGATTTCATCCACACGGTGAGTCTTCTCGCGCCCACCTTCGGCGGGATCAACCTGGAGGACATCAAAGCGCCAGAGTGTTTCGAAATCGAGACGAGGCTTGCGGAGATGCTCGATATTCCGGTCTTTCACGACGATCAGCACGGCACCGCGATAATCGCCGCGGCGGCGCTGCTGAACGCGCTTTCGGTTATCGGGAAGAAGCTCGCGGACGTTCGCGTGGTAGTCGTCGGCGCGGGTGCGGCGGGCCTCGCCATCGCAGAGCACATCTGCGCGCTAGGCGCCACCCGCGAGAACATCGTCTTCGTCGACAGCAAGGGCGTGGTTTCGGAAGACCGCGTCGATCTGAACAAATATAAACGCGCGTGGGCTACTAAGCGCGTCTCCGGCTCTCTCGCGGACGCTATGAAAGACGCGGACGTCTTCATAGGCGTCTCCGGGAAAGACATTCTGAAACCCGCGATGCTAAAGACGATGGCTCCCGATCCGATCGTGTTCGCGCTCGCGAATCCGGACCCGGAAATCGCATACGACGTCGCGGTGCAGGCCCGCGCGGACGTCATCATCGCCACGGGACGCTCCGACTACCCGAACCAGGTGAATAACGTCCTCGGCTTTCCCTACATCTTCCGCGGCGCGCTCGACACCCGCGCGAAGGCGATCACCCGCGGGATGAAGCTCGCAGCGACGATGGCGATCGCGAAACTCGCACGGGAGGACGTTCCGGACAGCGTGATCCGCGCGTACGGCGGCGTGCGCTTCCAGTTCGGGAGGGAGTACCTGATCCCGAAGCCGTTCGACCCGAGGCTGCTCGCGGCGGTCGCGGGCGCTGTCGCGAAGGCAGCGGCGGAAGACGGCGTCGCGCGGGTAAAAATCGAAGACCCGCACAAGTACATCGAAGACCTCGGAGCGCGCCTCGACCACAGCCGCGAAGTTCTGCGGATGGCGTATCACGCGGCTGAAAAACGCACCACGAGAATCGTCCTTCCCGACGGCGCGAACGATTCGATACTACGGGCCGCGCACGTTCTTATCGAGGATGGACTTGCGGTCCCCGTGATTCTGGGCGCGCCAGACGAAGTTCGACGTCAGGCGAAGAAGCTCGCGCTGCGCCTCGAAAAGGCGCAGATCGTGGACCCGAAGTCCCGCGAAAAGCGCGTGGCGATCGAGTTCGGCTGCAAGATGGTCGCAGATGGCGACGCGGACGCGCTCGTCTCGGGCGCGGAATCGCTAATCGACGACGTGATGACTCCCGCGCTGCGAATCGTCGGACGCGCGCCGGGAATGAACCTCTGCGCGGGATTCAGGATGATGGTTCTGAAGTCCCGCGTGATCTTCTTCGGCGACACGCTTTTCAGCGTCGCGCCTGACGCGGAGGGACTCGCGGAGATCGCGCAGCTCGGCGGCGAACTCGCGCTCTGCTTCGAGTTGAAGCCGAAGATCGCGTTCGTTTCGTTTTCGAACTTCGGAAGCCGCGGGCACCCGGAATCCGAGCGCGTGTCGAAGGCGGTGAAGCTCGCGCGTGAGCGACTTCCGAATGCCGACATCGACGGCGAAATGCAGATCGACGCCGCGGTCAATCCCGAGGTCGCGAAGGAATGGTTCCCGCAGTCGAAAATCCAGGGCGACGCGAACGTGGTCGTATTCCCGGATCTTGCGAGCGCGCAGGCAAGCTACAGACTCCTCCGAGACCTCGGAGGCGCCCGCGCGGTGGGTCCGGTCGTCTGCGGACTGAAACACCCCGTTAACGTCATCCCCCGCGGCGCGAGCGTCGAAGAAATCGTCGATATCTGCGTCATCGCCGCGCAAAGGCTCGGGCCGAAGCCTGATTGAGCCGGCCCGAGGCGTTGTAGCACAAATGCGTGATGGTGAAATCCCTCTCCCTGCGGGAGATTGCCTCGTGCGACAGGTGGCGCGAAACGCCGGATGAGGGATCTACTCGCCGGGCCGCTCAGTTTCTGATTTACGACCGTCGAAATCGTGTCGAACTGTCACTACGAAATGTTTATATTTAGCTTTTCTATCTATCAAATTAATTTCAAAATTGAATCGTAGCCAGTAATATTAAGCCATATATAGCAGTTTTTATAGATAGTATTCAATATAATTCCGGAGTTGCTGCACAAATGCGTGATCGTAAAATCCTTCTCCCTCCGGCAGTGGGGAATTGAAGCCCATCGATTTATGCAACAACACCCCGATCCGACAAACATTTAATCTCACGTCGAAGCCAGACCCGCGGCGGACGATTTCCCGGTGTAAAATTAAGTTGTGACCCTCGCGGCGATCGCCACGCCATTCGAAAGATTAAAGAATCATCGTCGGATTCCCATTTCGCAGATCCAAGGGAATCCGTCTGGAGGTGTGCCATGAATTTCGACGAAATTGCACTTGCGTATCACAGGGAACCGAAGCCCGGAAAGGTCAGCGTCGTGCCGACCAAATCTACCCTGACGCAACGTGACCTTTCACTTGCGTATACTCCGGGCGTAGCGGTTCCCTGCCTGCGCATCAAGGGAAATCCAGACGACGTTTACAATTACACGTCTAAAGGCAACCTTGTGGCGGTGATTTCCAACGGAACCGCCGTGCTCGGACTGGGCGACATAGGCGCCGCCGCGGGAAAGCCTGTGATGGAGGGAAAGGGCGTTCTTTTCAAAAGATTCGGCGACATCGACGTATTCGACATAGAAATCGACACTCACGACGTCGAGGAATTGATAAACACGGTGAAACTGATCGCGCCTACCTTCGGGGGAATCAATCTCGAGGACATCAAGGCTCCGGAATGTTTCGAGGTCGAATCCAGATTGATCGAAATGCTCGATATTCCCGTGTTCCACGACGATCAGCACGGAACCGCGATCATCGCGGGCGCGGGGCTTCTGAATGCGCTGACACTCGTAGAGAAGAGGATCGGAGACATCCGGATGGTAATTGCCGGCGCGGGCGCGGCTGGAATCTCCTGCGCGGAACACTTCTGCGCGCTTGGCGTCAGACGGGAGAACATCGTTTTCGTCGATTCGAAGGGAATCGTATCCGAAAGTCGCAGCGATCTGAACAAATACAAACGTCCCTGGGCCTCGAAAACTCTGACTGGTGGACTCGCGGAAGCCGCGAAGGACGCAGACGTATTCATCGGTGTGTCGGTGAAGGACACGTTCACCCCCGCGATGCTCCGGACGATGGCGCGAGATCCGATCGTGTTCGCAATGGCGAATCCCGACCCCGAAATTCGCTACGAGGACGCGGTCCAGACCCGCTCCGACGTCATAATCGCGACAGGACGTTCCGACTATCCGAACCAGGTGAATAACGTTCTCGGCTTCCCTTACATTTTCCGCGGCGCGCTAGATACCCGCGCGAAAGCGATCACCCGCGGGATGAAGCTCGCCGCGACGAAGGCGCTCGCGGACCTCGCGCGGGAGGACGTCCCGGACAGCGTGATCCGCGCGTACGGCGGGAAACGCTTCCATTTCGGACGGGAATACCTGATCCCGAAACCGTTCGATCCGAGACTGATGACTGAAGTCGCAGGAGCGGTGGCGAAGGCCGCGCTGGACGAAGGCGTCGCGAGGATCAAGATCGCCAATTTCGATCTCTACCGCGAGCAGCTCGGCGCGAGACTCGACCACAGTCGCGAGGTTCTTCGCATGGCGTATCACTCCGCGGCGGAACGAAAGACGCGGATCGTGTTTCCGGAAGGCAATGCGGAATCGATTCTCCGCGCGGCCCACGTTCTGCTCGAAGAAAAGCTCGCCGACCCGATCCTCCTCGGAGACGAGACCGCGATCAGGGCGCTTGCGGACAAACTTGTCGTCGATATCGAGGGGGCGCAGATCGTCAATCCGCTCACGTCGGACAAACGGGAGGCTTACGCGAAGCATTTCTATAACAGCAGGCAGCGCTCCGGAGTAACTCTTCAGGAGGCTTGGTATCACATGGACAATCCGATCGACTTCGGCTGCATTATGATCGATCGCGGCGAAGCGGACGGACTCGTCAGCGGCGCTGTCCACGTATACGAGGACACGATGAAGCCAGCGCTGAAGATCATTGGCCGCGCACCGGGGTTCTCGCTCTGCGCGGGGTTCCAGATGATGATTCTTCCAACCCGCGTGATTTTCTTCGGCGACTGCACGATTAACGTCGCGCCCGACGCGGAGGGACTCGCGGAGATCGCGCAACTCGGCGAATCCCTTGCTCAGAGCTTTCACGTTAGGCCGAAGGTCGCATTCGTTTCGTTTTCGAATTTCGGAAGTTCCGACCATCCAAACGCGCAGATTGTCGCGAAGGCAGCCGGGCTTGCGAGGAAACGGATGATCGGCGTCGATCTCGACGGGGAAATGCAGGCCGACGCGGCGGTGAACCCGGACGTCGCTAAGATGTGGTTCCCATTCTCGAAGATACAAGGCGACGCGAACGTTCTGATTTTCCCGGACCTCGCGAGCGCGAATTCGTGCTACAAGATTCTCCGCGACCTGGGCGGCGCGAAAGCCGTCGGACCGATCATCGCGGGGCTGAGGCATCCGGTAAGCGTTCTCTCCCGCGGCGCGAGCGTGGAGGACATCGTGGACATTTGCGTCATCACCGCGCAGAGACTCGGACCGCAAAAGGTCGGGCCGCGGATGGCGACCCACTAAGAAACTATCGTGGGCACATGGGACCGCGGAGGTCCTCGTCCGCAAAAGCCGTCAAACGTCTCGTCCGAGCGCTCCGAAGCAACGAAAACCTCTGCTTGAGATAGTTTCTAAGCGCAACCGTTCACGGGGCAACTCGCAGTCTATAGTGGGAATCTGTTCGTAGTAGCTTGTAAGAGCATCTTTTCCAGATAGTAGAGGATCGAAGAAACGCCTTACGGCGTCACTACAAACGCGAGCTATCCAGTGAACAGTCAACGATCTTCCAGACGTTACACCCGCTCGATGATCGTCGCGATTCCCTGGCCTAAGCCAATGCAGAGCGTGATCAGCGCGTAGCGCTTATTCATATCTTCGAGGAGGTGCAGCGCGGTCGTCGTGAGCTTCGCGCCCGTGCAGCCGAGTGGATGGCCTAGCGCGATCGCGCCGCCGCGGATGTTGATCTTCTTTTCGTCGGCTCCGGTTTCGCGCATGAACGCGAGGACGACGCTAGCGAACGCCTCGTTGATCTCGATTACGTCGATGTCTTCCAGCTTCAGCCCGGCTTTCTTAAGAACGAGCTGCGTCGCGGTTATCGGACCCGTGAGCATTATGACGGGGTCGACTCCCGTCGCGGCGCTTGCAACGATGCGCGCGCGCGGTTTCAGCCCGAGCTGCTTCGCCTTCTCCGCGGACGCTATCAGAACGCTCGAAGCGCCGTCGGAAATCTGCGACGAGTTGCCCGCGTGGACGACGCCGTCCTTCTTGAACGCGGGCACGAGCGCGGCGATCTTCTCTTTGTTCGGAGCGCGCGGGCCCGTGTCGTGATCGAGAGTCGCGGCTTCGCCGTTAAGGGTGTAAGGCACGGGAACGATCTCGCGCTTGAACGCGCCCGACTTCGTCGCCTCGAGCGCCTTCGCGTTCGAGTTCAGCGAGAAATCGTCCAGCTCGTCCCGGCTAAGCTCCCACTTTTCCGCGATGAATTCCGCGCTGATTCCCTGCGACACGAGGTCGAAGCGATCCATCAGTTTCTCGTTCCAGCTTCCCGCGTCGCTTCCCATCGGGACGCGGGACATATTCTCCGCGCCGGACGCGACGACGAGGTCCATCTCGCCGCTTTTAATGGCCATCGAGGCGAAGTTGACAGCCTGCAAACTCGAGCCGCAGAGACGGTTGACCGTGGTTCCGGGAATCGTCACAGGCCACCCCGCGGCGAGCACCGCGTTCCGACTCAGGTTGACGCCCTGCTCATCCGTGGCGGTGACGCATCCCATCACGACGTCTTCGATCTCGTTCACGTCGACGCCTGTGCGGTTCAAAATCTCGTTCAGCGTCACCGCGGCGAGCGTATCGGCGCGGACCTCGCTGAATTCCTGCTTCTTTTTCGCTACAGGCGTGCGTACGGCTCCACAAATCAGCGCATCTCTCATTTTGTCCTCCGGAGAAAGATTGCAAGGCGAAACTGTTTCGTATAACAATCATTCTAACACGAATATTTCGTATGCAAATCAATTTTGGAAAATGAATGGGGGCAAGAAACTAGTTCAAGCAACACATTTGAGAGTCTGGATCGGAGTTCAGAAGCCTTCCTCGTCTTCGCTATCCTGTCCCTCGTTCTCGGCCCCATCGTTTTCGGATCTGCCGCGCTCTTCCGCTAGTCTCGCGCGCCATTCCTCCTCCGTGCCTTCGTCTTCCGAGGGATCGTAAAGCGGCGTTTGTCCTTCCGCGTAGCCGTAGAGCCTTCCCAGCCGGTCGGCGATGTACGGAATTCCATTGCGATCGCCCCAGCGGGGGCCTACGGTCGTAATCTCGCCTTCCGCGTTCGAGTAAATGACGCAGGGCGCTTCGGTCACGCCGAACTTGCGCCAGATGTCGAGCCTGCGATCCCAGATTATCGGGTAAGAAAGATTCATTCCGCGGAGCGTCAGCGTCCCGAGAGGTCCGAACGGAATCGTCCTTCGGATAACGATCACAGCGCTATGCCTGGAGTAATCCTTAGAAAGTTTATCGATAAGTGGGGCGTTATCGGTGTTAGATTCCTCGGTCGCGAAGATCATGCAAACGCCGCGTTTGGATTCGAGGATTTTTTCGATCGACACGAGGCCGTTGTTGATGCTTTCGATTTCGAAGAACGGTATCGCGTCGCCCGGCGCCAGCGAAGTCCTCGGCGCGAGTTCGCCTTCGAGATTCCCGAGCAGTTCCTCCGGCTTAGGCCAGAGCGAAAATCCGATGAGCGTCTGGAGCCTCGCGCGGGTGATCGGGACTGCGGTTCCATCTTCGCGAGTCAGCGTTATTCGCGTGACTCGGAAATTCTTCAGTTCGCCTTCGTACTGCACGCCGTCGAGAAGAGTGACGATGCCGCGGGTGAGGTTGTACGGATCGTTTTCGTCCCGCGCGGTGATTTCGAGGGAGACGATGTCCGCGAACCTGAAAGTCATTTCCTCGCTTTCTGCATCCTCGGTTTTGTCGCTGACGAAGTCGAATGTATCCGAACCCCTGGACAGCGTGACGGTCTCATCTTCGCGGGAGAAGTTGATCGCGTACTTCCCGTTCATACGGTAGTCGTTCGCGAAAAGGAGTTCTCCTTCGAGCTGGCGATCGAGGAACGGATTCGCAGGCTGCGCAGGCGCGGCTTCCTCTGCGAATGAAATCACCTGGAAAGCAAAAACGAACGCGATCGAGAAAAGATACTTCATTGTCGCTCCTTGATTCAGACGCGTAGGAAGAATGGATGGTACAAAATCGCCCGCGGTTACTCAACCATAACTACGCGGTTCGTTGTTTTTCGTTTGCCTTGGATAGCGATCTTGTACCTGCGACAAATCTGAAATCTGAAATCAAGACTCAGTGTCGCCGGGTTGATAGCCGGGGAGGATCGATTCGACCTCGAAGTGCGGGCGCGGGATGACGTGGACGCTCACGAGTTCGCCGACGCGCTTTGCCGCCGCGGCGCCTGCGTCCGTCGCTGCCTTGACCGCGCCGACCTCGCCGCGAACCATCACCGTGACGTATCCGCCGCCGATGGTCTCCTTGCCGATGAGCTTCACCTTCGCGGCCTTGACCATAGCGTCCGCGGCTTCGATGCTTCCGACGAGTCCCCTCGTCTCGATCATTCCAAGTGCAATCTGGCTCATATTCGCGACCTTATATAGTTGTCAATGTTGGAAGGTGATTCCTGAAAGAAAATCATAGCCTTCCGGGACATCTATACAAGCGCCCCGTCAGAAATATCGGGGCAGGCATCTACATTCTGAAAAGGTCCGTGCGGGTGTGCTCGAGTGCGGGAAGCTCCATCCGGATTTTGCGGAGCTTTGCCCCGTCGAGATCTGCCTGGATTATCGCCTCCTCGTCCCACCCGGCTTCCGCGAGGACTTCGCCCCACGGGTCGATAATCGCGCTGTGCCCGTACGACGTGAACTTGTTCGGAGCCTGCCCGACCTGGTTCGGTGCGAGCACGTAACACTGGTTCTCGATCGCCCGCGCGCGGAGAAGCGCCGTCCAGTGATGCTTTCCCGTGCCTTTGCTGAACGCGCTCGGGATCGCGAGGATTTCCATGCCGCGTTTCGCCATTCCGCGGAACATCTCTGGAAAGCGGAGGTCGTAGCAAAGTCCGAATCCGATCTTACCGACCGCGGAATCCGCCAGCGTCACGCCGGTGCCCTTCTCGATCGCGGCGCTTTCGGTGAAGGTAACGACGCCTGGCACGTCCACGTCGAAGAGATGGAGCTTCCGAAACTTCGCGGCGATTTCGCCCGCGGGGTTTATCAGCAGCGTCGTGTTGTACGCGCGCTCGTTCCCTGAAATTCTTTCGAGCAGCGAGCCGCAGACGATCCAGATTTTGTAGTCCTTCGCGATTTCGCTCCAGCGATGCGTGATCGTCCCCGGCATGTCTATCGCGTTGTCGAGCATTTCCTGGCGCGAACCCATGCAGTAGTACATTTCGGGCAGCGCTACGATTTTCGCGCCCGAACCCGCGGCTGCGATTACGAAGGCTTCCGCGCGATGCTGGTTGTCCGTAACGTCCGGGCCGACGCGCATCTGTATAACTGCCGCTCTTGAGGTTTCCATGCTGCCTGTTATACTCGAAATACTCCGCCGAGGCAAAAGTCAGAATGCGGAATGGTAGTCGGTAGTCGGCTGCAAAGGCGATGCCTTGTGTGCAGGAAAGTCACTTATGGCGGAGACGGACGAGAACAGCCGCGTAGAAGTTTTTCAGGACGACGAAGAGAAGCGTTACTCCTGGAAGTTCGTTCTGATCGTTTTTCTGATCTGCTTCCTCATAGGTCTAGCCCTCGGCGTGCACAATATGTACGTTGGCGCCATCGTCGACCACTATCCGTCGAAAGGCAACGCTCCTGAAGTTCAAACCGTCAAGCCGCAGCGGAACGACGAACGGAATTAGCAACTATCGTGGGCTTCTGGGAGTGCGGACGTCCTCGTCTCATCATACTACACACCTTTTTCGCCGAGGGTAGCTCCACCGGGGTTGCGCTGGCATCGTACGTAATCGACGATTT
>JANLHZ010000104.1 GCA_024653775.1 Planctomycetota bacterium
ATATCGCGAAAGACGTGCAGTTTACGCTCGACCTCGAAGAGAAACCCGGAATCGACACAATCGGGGGACGGATCGACGAGGTACTTTCGAATCACAAAATGCGGGAAAAGAATTTCGAAAGCGTGCTGATAAAACTCGCGTTCGGAAAACTGGCGAAAGAGAGCGGAATCGTTTACGTGGAGGACGCATACAAACTTGCGGACCTCAGCGGCGTTCGGGCAGACATCGATACCGGTAATGTCGATGGACTCGATAAGGCGGTTCGTGAAATCATCCGAACGAAGGGCTTTCTTTTGCGGAAGGAGATGCCGGCGGAACTCCCGACGGATAAGAGGGAACGCGAGCTATACGAGACAGCGAAACGCACGCAGAACGAATCGGACATCCAGCGGTACATGGAGTTCAGGCGCAGCCGCGGGAAATAATTTTGTAAGACTTTCGAGCAGGGTCCAACCGTTTGCGGTGTGAGAAGGGAGCCGCGCGGACGAGACGTCCTCGCTCCCGGATTAGTGTTCCTCGATCGGATTGCCTTCGCCAGGCGATCCTTCGAGAAGACTCTCGCCCGCGGTCGATCCGGTCGGCCGGACGATGGTCAGGATTCCGCGCCTGAAATACCTGCGCGCGACCTCGCGAACCTGCTCGCGGGTCACGGAGCGGATTCCCGCCTCGTAATCGCGAGGGTAATTGAACCCGACGCCCATCAGTTCGTCCTCCGCGGCCTGCGCTGCGTCGGAATCGTTATCGCCGCGCCTGAGCAGCCCGGACGAAATCGCCTCCTGTTTCGCGATCTCGAACTCGTCCGGATCGACGAGTTCGTTCTGGATGCGCTTGATCACGCCCTCGATGATTTCGTTGACAACATCGAAGTTCTGAGGCTCGAAGTCTGTCACGACGTAGAAATATCCCGCGCCGTCGCCCATATAGTTGAGCGCATGGACGCTATAGACGTAGTTCGCGTCGTTGCCGCGAAGTCCGGAGTGCAGCCAGCCCGACGGGTAGTACATTCCGCTGATAACGCTGTCGATCACCTCGAGCGCGAACTTGTCTCCCGATCTGCGGTCGCAGCCCCTAAACGATCGGTAATAATTGACGCGGCCCTGATCGTTTTCATTGATCTTGACGGTGAGTCCCTCCGGAAGCTCCTTTTCCTTCTGATACGTGAACGCGGGAATCTCCTTCGGCTGCCAATCGCCAAAAAGCGCTTCGATCTGGGCGAGCAGCGAGTCGCGGTCGAAATCGCCGAACGCGCAGAGAACCATGTTGTTCGGGACGATGAACGTGTTGTAAAGCTCGACCATCTTCTCCCTGGTAAGATTCTGGATGGTCTCGACGGTTCCCGCGCGGTCGAGGCCGTACGGATGGTGGTCGAAGAGTTCGTCCTTCATCATCAGCGCCGCGACGAGATCGCCGTCCTTAAGGCGATTCGGGAGGTAGAAGTTGATGAACGCGTTCTTCAGGTAGTCTATCTGGTTCTGCCCGAAATTGGCGTGCCTCGAAAGGTCGGAAAGAATCTCCATTCCCTCGGACGTATCGTCCGCGAGGGTCCACAGCGTCAGCCCGACGTAGTCGTTCCGGCTGACGACGCCGATATTCATTCCCTTGCTTTCGATGATGCGCATCAGGTCGCCGTAGCCGCGGTGGCTGGTGCCGCGCATCATCAGATTGATCAGCATATTGAAGTAGCCGCTGTCCTCGGGTTTTTCCCATCGGAGTCCCCCACCGAAGTACGCCTGGAGTGACGAACTTCCAACGCCCGGCGTTTCTTTGAGCAGTACGCGGAGTCCGTTTTCGAGCGTGACGAGTTCCGTCTCGTTCGCGGCCTGCGTGCCGGAATTCCCTCCGGTGCTGACCTCCGGCTCCGCGGCTTCGCCCTGCGGGAACAGAATCGTGACGACGAGTTTGTCGCGCTGGAGATACCTCCGCGCGGCGTCGCGAACCTGCTCGCGAGTGACGTGCTGGATGTTCTCGACGTAAAGCTCGTCGAACATCGGATCGCCTATGGTGAGGAGGTTGTGGGACACGCTCGAGCAGCGCGCGTCGACTGTCTGGTTTCCGAGGTAGAACTCGCGGACCTTCATGCGTTTGGCGCGATCGAGTTCTTCCTGCGTGATCAGATCGCCCGTGGTGGAAAGCATTTCCGACCACACGTCCCATACGAGGCCGCGGACCTCTTCGGGATCGTTCGATGTGCTGTTGAAGCTGACGTAGAACTGTCCGGCGCCGAAATCGGGAGTCCATGATCCGATTTCGAGTCCCTGCGCGCGCGGGTTCTGCACGTTGACGAATTTCAGCGAAAGCCGGCTGGTCGGACCTTCTCCCAGGATGAACGCGAGGATGTCCAGCGCGTAGAGGTCTTCGTGGGTCAGCTCGATGGACGGAACTCCGAGCATTGCGATCGGACGTGCGGTCGGACCGAATTCGTCCTCGACCCAGCGGATCGACGTCTGCACCGGCTCAGGCCTCAGCAGCACCGGAGTCAGCGGAGTGCGCTTCCAGCCTTCGTAATGCTTCTTGATCATCGCGAGGGTGTCTTCCTTGTTGACGTCCCCCACTATCGCGACGACTGCGTTGTCGGGAGAATAGTGCGTGCGATAGAACTTGAACATATCTTCGCGCGTGACCTGGTTGATGTTGTCCTGATATCCGATGACGGGGACGCGGATCGGATGTTCTCGGAACATGGTTTCGAGAAATAGCTGCCTCGACTCCCGCGCCGGGTTGTCCAGGTTCCTGCGAAGCTCCTCCTGCACGACAAGCTGCTCCCGGCTGACTTCCTGCTCGGTGAACAGACAGTTCTGCATCCAGTCGGCGATGATTTCGATGGCGGTTTCGACATGTTGACCGGACGTGTTGATGAAATACTGTGTCCAGTTGAAGGAAGTCGAAGCGTTGGAGTTTCCGCCTATGGAGCGGATGAGTTCCTTCGACTGCTCCTCGGTGCGATGGACGACGACGTTTCCGTTTTCGTCGTAGTGACCCGTGGTTCCGCCGGCGACGATGTGCTCCATGTAGTGCGAAAGACCGCAACCCATGAATTCGTCCTCGTAGATGCTTCCGACGTGCATCACCGTGCGAACGCTCGCGAGCGGCCTGCTGTGGTTTTCCTCGATGACGACTTTGAGACCGTTTTCAAGGGTGGTTACGAGCATGTTGTCCGGATAAGGCGAACCTCCTCCCGCGCGGGCGGGCTGCGCCATGAGTCCGATGGTGCCGATGGCTGCAAACGCCGCCAGGATCGTCACGAACGCCGCAGTTCTCGCGCGGCTTGAATTCTTCCTGATCATTTTCATCTCCCTGGACAAAAACCTTTATGAAATGGAATTAGTTTTTCACCCCTGATTCGACCAAGTTACCACTGGACGTCCGGTTCTTCAAAGGAATAAGGAGATTGAGGATTTTTGAATTTCGATTTTCGATTTTTGATTGAACCGAAGCTTCACTCTCGATTCCGAATTCGAGCTAAAATCTGGATAGTTTCAGTTTGAAATAAAATCAATAAATAAAGAAGTACGCGTCCCCATTCGGGCCCACCACGGGACCGTAAATAATAGACTTTCCCATCCTTGTCTATTTTTTTACAGCAGTAAATCTCTTCGTCTTTCGCTGCATCATTTACATCGATTTCCTTAAAAGTGTTATTTGGAAAATAATAAATACATTCATCGCCGCATAGAAGCAGCCCGTTGTCCAAAGTGATAATGACGACTTCCGCTCCCACCAATATATTTTCCGGTTCGAGCGACTGTAAATATTCGCCGAACTCATTGTAAATCGCCTGCGCTTCCGACTTTATCGCTGAGGTGTCGTAGAACATCGAGGCGAAGTCCACTCCGTCCTGGAACGACCACGCAGCAATAAAAAAAACAGGCAGGAAGACGGCAAGTCCTTCCAGGACGGCCAGTAAGTTTGTTTCTTCTGGATTCCGGCGCGGATGTGACGCTTTTATCGCGTGCCGCAGTTGAGAAGATCAAGGCAGTACCTTTGGAGAATCAAAGCTACGAACTGATGGGATTCGATGGAAGTCGGAGCAAAGCGGAAGTTGTGGAATTGGATTTGGTGTTCACAGGAAAAGTGTTCCGCGGGAAGTTTCTGATTACGAATGACGATCTTTGGAATCATAGGCAGGGACGTCCTCAATCACGTCGCACTAGTTTTCGACGGGCCTTCACTTGAATGGACGGCAGTGGGTAAAACATCCTGACTTTGAATCACTTCTTAGAAATGACGAGTAAAAGCATCGCGACAGACGTGAAGATCACAGACGATTCGCTCACCGTGACGCTATCTGACGGCAGGGATCTAAGCGTCCCGATTTCCTGGTATCCTCGTTTGTCCCGCGCGAAACAAGAAGATAGAGAGATTTGGGAGTTCAACGGCGGCGGGCATGGAATCTACTGGTCTGAAATCGACGAAGATATCAGCGTCGAGAACCTCATCTTCGGCCAGCCTTCGGGAGAGAGCGCGTCCTCGTTCTCGCGATGGAAGGAATGGTACGACAATAAAGCCTGAGAAGCAACCTATGAAACCCTCAAAAGCTAAACCGCCGAAGGATGGGGCGTTCAAGGATCATTTCAAGAACGGGATGGTTTCCGTCGAGGGTTCGTACAAAGACGGGAAGAAACACGGACTGTGGAAGTACAAGCTCAGTAACGGTCAACTTCAGTCCAAGGGGAAGTTTACGGACGACGTCATCAGCGGGAAGTGGATCTGGTATCGCAAAACAGGAGAGCTGTGGTCCACGGGAAGTTTCAAGAACGGTGAGAAGCACGGACTCTGGATCAGGTATCACAAGAACGGAAACGTCCACGACGAAGGTAGGTACGACCTCGGCAAAAAAGTTGGCGAATGGAAGACGTTTAACGAGGACGGCACGTCCCTGAAGACGAAGAAACAAAGGTAAATTCCCCGCCCGGAGGTATCACCGGCGACCAAAGTTTGTGCTACGGCAGGACCGGACGTGGTTTTCGTTGACCTGTACGAGCGGCGGGGCTAAATTTGCTGGAAGTTTCCGCGGGTTTGGTGTAGAAACTGATTATTCGTATTTTGGTGAATCGATCCCGCATACCTTCGTTCAGGGGTATTAGATGAAGAAATTTCACAGTTTTGTTCTGCCTTTACTTATCACGATAGTTTTCGCTGGATTCGCGCGCGCGGATCAGGATGACGGCAAGCCCGCCAGGCGCCTTCGCGCGGATACGCCCGTCAGCGGCACGTGGCGCGCCCGGGACGAACTCGGCATCAACCGCGAATTCGTCGACTGGTACACGATCAGTGAAGAGCAGGGCGCGACGGCGACGGTCACGGTCGAGGCGGAAATCTCGCCGTTTTTGTACGTCAAGGGTCCGAGCGACGCCGCTGGGAAGCTCCACTTTCCGGAGGACGACGCGAAGACGATAACCGTGGAATTCGTGCTCGCAGAGGAAGGCGAATACCAGGTTGGAGTCAGCGCCGGGAAGCATGGCCGCGAGGGGAGGTACACGGTTTCGCTGTCGATCGGCTCCGGCTCCCAGCCTTCTACCGGGATCCCGACGAATCTGGAGGCGGAACTCACCGCGCGTGACAGAACTCTCGAGGACGGTCGCAACTACGACGAATATGAGGTGACGTTTCCCGCGGGCGCTCAGGTGACCTGCGATATGGGCGCGCGAAACGAAAGCGGACTCGACTGCTACCTTTTCGTGATCGCGCCGGACGGACAGGTACACGAAAACGATGACGCGGAAGACGCATCTCCCTGGGGCAACCGGACGGACTCGCACATCGTGTTCGTAGCGCAGGGCGAGGGAGTCCACACGATCCGCTGCACGTCATTCGAGGCAGGGCAGCTTGGCGCGTACATTCTGAACGTGACCCTCGCTCGTCCGCTGCCGTCGCCTGTGCTCGATCTTCCGGAAGTCGCGGTCGGAGCGACGATAGAAGGGCAGATCGTCCGCAGCGATCCGAAGCTCGAAAGCGGCAAGCTTTACAAGGCTTTCCTGCTTCGCGGTACTCCCGGAGAGAAAGTGAAGGCGCTGCTCGAAGGCAAGAACGGTCTCGATACCTACCTCTACGTGCAGCTCACAAGCGGCTGGTTCGCCGAGAACGACGATCGCACCCGCGGCGACACGAATTCCGAAATCGAGTTCTCGTTCGGAACCGACGGACTCGCGATTGCGTACTGCACAACGTATGACGCGGACACGACGGGCGCGTTCAAACTGAGCGTGATGCCCGGCCCTCAGCTCTGGGGCATATTCGTCGGCATCCGCGACTATCCGCCCGGAACGAACGATCTTCAGTACTGCGACGAAGACGCGACACTGCTCGCTCGCTCGTTCAAGTCGAAGGGACTCCTGAACGACGCCTGCGCGATCGTGCTTACGAATGCTCAGGCGACTCGCGCGAACATTCGCGGCGCGTTCGAGCAGGTCGCGCGGAGCGCAAATCCGTGGGATCATTTCATTTTCTTCTATTCGGGTCACGGAATGCAGTCGGAACCCGACGAGCGCAACACCGACGAAGCAGACCTCCGCCAGGAATCGCTCTACGTATACGACGGCGAACTCCAGGACGACACGATGAACGAGTACTTCAACCTGCTTAGCTGCAAGGTTCAGGTCATCGTGCTCGACGCGTGTTTCTCTGGAGGTTTCGCGGACGTGATCAGCCGGCCTGGAAGGGTCGGATTCTTCGCGAGCGAAGAAGACCTCACATCGAACGTCGCAATGGAATTCGGCGCCGGCGGCTACCTGAGCCTTTTCTTCCGCGAGGCCATCGAGGGCAAAGCGGACACGAACAGCGACGGAATGGTCGCGCTTTCCGAGCTATCGCACTACCTCTACAAGGAGTACGCCGCCCGCGCGGGCGAAGCGACCTCCGTCACGAACGAAGGCGTCGACGGCTGGCAGCATCTCGTGCATATGCGCAGCGTTACGATCGACACGGAACTCTTCCCGGCGGTCGGACCTTCCCGCGGCGGTAACGCTCCGGTGGGAACTCCCACAACCCAGCCCGTGGACAACGTCCCGGTCGACGAGTTCTGATAAACTCTACCAGAAGCAGTGGAAACGCGCGTGGCGCAGACGGGGATGAGATCGCTCGATAGTTACTGAGTGATCGTATCGAGCGCGTTCGCGAACGTTTCGAAGTCGCGCTCCGAAAACAGCACGAACTGCGCTAGGTTGACCGACGAAACCGTCCCGAGGAAATCCTTCGCCGCCTGGAGCATGACCTGCGCGGCGCGATCGACGGGAAAGCCGTAAATCCCGGTGGAGATCGCGGGGAAGCTGATGCTCTTCAGTTTCCGGAGGTTAGCGAGGACGAGGCTCGACGTTACCGCACTCCGGAGCAGACGATCGCTTTCAGCGGGTTCGTGCTGACCCCAAATCGGGCCGACCGCGTGGATCACGCGCTTGCAGGGAAGCCTGCCCGCGCCGGTGATTCCAGCGGAGCCGGTGGGAACGCGCGGATGCAGAGCGCTTTCCCGCTCGAAGTCTTCCCCCGCCGCGTCATTGATGGCGCGCGCGACTCCCCCGCCGTGGGCGAGATGTTCGTTTGCCGCGTTAACGATCGCGTCGGTGGTTTCCTTCGTGATGTCCCCCGCGAGGATTCGCAGTTCGCGGCTTCCGACAAAGATACTTTTCGCGTTCGGCATTATTTCCGGTAGTTTTCAGGTTCGCTACAGTCTCGAAATGGAATCGCTGAACTTCTGCGCGTGTCTGGCTTTCAGCAGAAGTTCGAACACCCTTTCGAGGGATTTCTCGTCTTCAATCTTTCTGATTGCGCGCATCAGGTCCGAGTACTCTTCCGGGAATTTCGCCTTCACGGCTTTTCCGATGATTTTAATCATTCCCTTGACCTTGCCCTGCTCGATTCCCTGCTCGATCCCCTGCTCGATCCCGCGATCGATAAGTTCGTCCGCCGCGCTGTAGAACGCATCCGCCGCATCTTTTTTCCCTTTTTCGATCACTCTTGGCATAACTATCTCCTCGATCTCGTAGTATTCGAATCCGGATTTGATCAGAGCGTAATGGATGAATTTAACAAAGTCGTCCCTGCGATAATCCTTCATGAAAAGTTCGGTCGCACGGTCGATCCCTTTCACTTTTTTAATTCTATCCTTCGATTTCATGACTTGCAACGATACTTCGAAAGCGACGCAGGCGGTGGCATCGGCGTCTCGCCGATGATTTCACGGTCAAGATGACCGTGCCACGCAGCGCACCCGCCTCGGCTGCAAACCGAACGTGCCGGTCATTTTCAGAGTGCCCGGCACATGGAGTTCGCGACGCCCTCAAAGAATGTTTGTTCAACGGGGCTAGCATACGTCCGCGATTTGCGTTTCCATCTATGGTTTTTGGATTTCCGTTTCACCTTGTTCATGGTCGGCGTTTACGTAGCCGTCGTACATCTTATACATCAGGTTGATCGCAAGTGCGACCGCGCAGACGACAAGGAACTTCCGCACGAAGTTGCTTCCCTTCTTGAACGCGACGAGGCTCCCGATGAATGCGCCCGCGCCTTGTCCTATGGCGATGGTTCCGCCGACCGCCCAGTCCACCTTCCCGTGCATCGCGAACGTTATCAGGATCGGAATTATGATCAGTCCCTGGATCGGCATCTTCTGCGCGTTCGCCTCGATGTAGTCGAACTTCAGCACCTTCACTAGCAGCGCGAGCATTATTATTCCGGTGCCGATCTGGATGAAGCCCGAGTAGAATCCGATCAGCGCGAGCATCGTTCCCGCGAACCACCGGACTGGTTTCCCGCCCTTAAGCACCTGCGGCGCGGCTTTTCGCTGCCCGAGGACCGAGTAAATCGAAAACGCCACGATGAGAATACTTACCAGCGGCCTGTAGAACTTGTCTTCGAGATTGCTTGCGAGGATGGCGCCAAGCACCGCGAACGGAACTATCAGCAGCGAAATGCGGAAGGTCTTCCCCCACTTCACCTGCGCGTTCCTGGCGTAGCCGAGGGTCCCGAAAACCCCCTGCGCAAGCAGCGCGACCCGCGCGGTGCCGTTAGCGAGCGCGCCTTCAAGCCCGAGGCTCATCAGCACCGGAATCACGATGATGCTCCCGCCGCCGCCGATCGCGTTAATGAATCCCGCGGCGAGTCCGATGACGATGTAGATTGCTGCTTCTTCGAATGTCATTGATACCGGGATAGCTCGAAACTACAGGCGGGCTATCTTACCAGCCTGAAGGCGAATCTCAAGAACGATGAAAATGGCGCAAGGATTGAAAATCGCCCACGCGTCTGTATCCTTTCTCTCCGGGTCAATACTTAGGCTGGTGAATTATGTCAGAACTCGCGATAAATGGCGGAAAGCCGCTCAGGAAGAAATCATTCGCTGCGTGGCCGATTTATGACAAGAAGGAGGAGCGAGCGCTGCTTCGCGTCCTCAAAAGCAGAAGCTGGGGCGGCTATCCGTCCCCGAACACGGAGGCGAGCGCTTTCGCCGCGGAGTTCGCGGAGTTCCAGGGATCTCCGCACGCGATCCTCTGCGCGAACGGGACTCTCACCTTGAAACTCGCGCTCCTCGCAGGCGGCGTCGGATACGCTGACGAAGTAATCGTTCCCGCGCTGACCTTCGTCGCGACCGCGGGCGCGTGCGTCGACGTGAACGCGATCCCCGTGTTCTGCGACATCGATCCGGACACCTACTGCATCGACGCGACTAAGATCGAAGCGCTGATAACGAAGAAAACGAAGGCGATAATTCCGGTGCATCTCGCGTGCTCGATGGCCGATATGGACGCTGTGATGGAAATCGCGAAAAAACACTCGCTGCTCGTCATCGAGGACTGCGCCCACGCTCACGGAACAAGATGGGAAGATCAGGGCGCGGGCTGCATTGGCGATTTCGGAAGCTTCAGCTTCCAGTCGAGCAAGCTGATGACTTCAGGCGAGGGCGGCGCGATTACCTGCAAGACGATCGAGCACCGCGATCGGCTTCTTTCGCTGCTGAACTGCGGCAGGAAGGATCCGCCGCACGACAAGTTTGAAGGAAGGGTGTTCGGGCATAACCTTAGGATTTCGGAGTTCCAGGCCGCTGTGCTGCGGTGCCAGCTTTCGAGGTTCGAAAAACAGATCGAAAAGACGAGAAAGAACCGCGAAAAGTTCGTGAAGAAACTCGTTAAGTCCGGAGTGCCCGGGCTAAGGCCGCTCGATGTCGACGAGCGCGTCACCCGCCTCGGCGCGTACCAGTTCATTCTTCGCTTCGATTCGCGCGCCTGGGACGGCCTCCACCGCGACAAATTCGTCGACGCCCTGAACGCGGAGGGAATCCCCTGCGACGGCGATTTCTATCGTTCCCTCCAGACTCACGAACTTTTCCCGCTCGACACCCGCACAAACCCGCTTCGGGACATCGATCCGAAGTACGATCCGCGGAAGTGGAAAACGCCTGCGAGCGATCACGCGGGGGACGCGGAAAGCGTCTGGTTTTCTCACACGTTCTTCCTCGATGGCGAGAAAGACGTTGCGGACATCGTTCTCGCGATCGCAAAGGTCTATGAGCATCGCGCGGAACTGCTCGCGTCGAAGTCGGAGGCGTGATTCGAGGGCCGAAAGGGTAATATCGATTCGGTGAACCAGGTTGATAGAAGCGTCTGCGCATTTGGAGTGCGACTGTGAGCGTAGCGAGCTGTCGCTGGGAGTGCAGACGTCCTCGCCTCATCACACTACGCATTTTCCACACTGTTCCACGCCGACCGCGCGGCCCACACAGAGGTTGCCGAAAAAGTGCCGGGGACTTCAATCGTCTGACACTCCGATGCCTGATTTTGACTTCCCGC
>JANLHZ010000148.1 GCA_024653775.1 Planctomycetota bacterium
AAATCGCCGCTGCATCGCCATATTTTCCAATATTCCTGCTTCGCGGCGAGTCGCCTGACACGCGTTCGCTACGCCCTCAAAGCATGCCTGCCAAGTAAGGTCGGTATCAGGTTGATTTCGTAATCTGTACCGACACCAAGGCAGCTACCACCGTCGAATGATTCTGGCGAGTACGCCTCAGATAAAAATAGGTATATACGCAACTAAACTTATATAAATAAGATATTATAATGGTTATTGATTATGAAATTCATAATGAATTGGATTAACATATTGCTGTTTCTTAAACGATTATGGCTACGAAGATCGCCGGGAACGAATGACATAAGCTAAAGAAATTGGTAACTGTTCACAGGGTAGTTCGCGTTCGTATTGGCGCCCCATAAGGCGATTCTCTGATCCGCCACATCGCCAAAATATGCTCGCACGAGCACACTACGAACAGAATTCCGCTATAGACTGCGAACTACCCAGTGAGAATAGTTACTATTTATGGATCGAGTTGTTCTCGGCTTCGAAATCTGAAATCAGAAACCGAAATGAAAAATCTCCCTGCGATAGTGCTCGCGTCAGCCTCGCCGCGAAGAAAAGAACTCCTCGCCCTCCTTGGCGTTGAATTTTCCATCGATCCATCCGGAGCGGCGGAGGACAACGACTCCGCGCTAAGCCCCGTGGAGAACTGCCGGAAGCACGCCGTGAACAAGGCGAAAGAGGTGTTCTCCCGGCATCCGGACTGTCTCGTCATCGGAAGCGACACGATCGCGACTATTGACCAGGACGTTATCGGCAAGCCAAAGGATCGCGATGATGCGAAACGGATTCTGCGCAGGCTTTCCGGTACGTCCCACGAGATAGTGACGGCGGTCTGCATGATTTCACAAAATGAATACAGGCTCGAACACGAGATTTCCGCTGTTATAATGCGCCCCCTCGAAGATCGCGAGATCGACGAATACGTCGCCAGCGGGGAAGCGGACGACAAAGCCGGAGCCTACGCTATTCAGGAAAAGGGCGACAAGTTCGTCGTCAGGTATGAAGGCAGCTACTCAAATATTGTGGGGCTGCCTGTAAACCTGACGTCGAGGATGCTTTTATCTATCGGATACGATGTCCCCCTTTTCGGCGTGGACGACAGGATTATCAATCAGGGAAGCTCGGACAATGAAATCAAGAAGCATTAGGAAATCAAGAAGGATTAGCGCAGCATTTCTCGTAATCTTCGCCCTCGTCGCATTTTCGGGACTTGCATCCTGTTCGAGCGGCTGCGGCTCGGAAGCGAACCTCGTCGTGCCGAAGGTGCCTTTCCCGGATTACGTCCGCGTGCAGGTCGGAAGCGCGGAACTCAAACTTGCCCTATGCCACTCCCGTCGCGAATGGTATTACGGCGTCCAGCCGATTTCAAATCCCGCGCCGATGCAGGCTCTGCGCGCGAACCAGTGGGAATTCGAAGACTGCAACGGCGAACTGATCGTTTTCCCGAATGAAGCGCCCTGGTCCCTCGACCTGTACGCCGGTCTCGCGGTCGCGACGGAACTCGTGTTCCTCGACAAGGCAGGCGTCGTTCTTTCGACCCATGAAGTTCCTTCGAGGATGATCGATCCCGTTTCCGGAACCTCATCGCGATACCTTGACGCCAAGTCCGCTTCGAGAAGCTACGGCTACAAATTCACTCCGGGAGGCGGTAACGCGGGCGCGCGGTTCGCCGTTCGTCTGGCGCAGGGTTCGCTCGCGACGTACGGCATTCAGGTCGGCCAGAAGTTCTCGTGGCTTGCGCCCGAAGCCGGCGACGAGGAAAAAGGAATTCGGGACATCGCTCCTTACGCGGAACATACCTGGGAGCTTCTGAAAGTTATGGAAGGTCAGAGCTACGTTCTGGTCGACGTTCTCGCGAGCGAAGAGGCGCGCGCCACCGCGCTGACGAGATTGACGGACAAGGACGTCACAGGCGGAATCAGGCCGACGGGGCACGTGCTCGTGTTCCATCCGTCCGAGGATTTCGCTGAGAGGACGAGTTGGTACAATTCCGCGCCCACGAGTCTTCCGGAGAGCACCCACTCGATCGACGTCATTTTCTTCCGCGAGACCGTCAAGTCGCAGCCGATGCAATACGGCCAGACCTACGATGTCGCGTCGATGGAAGTCGTCGGTGTCTGGCAGAGCGTAAAGGACTTTTCGAGGCAGACCGTCGACGATATGCCGAGACTTCCGGTCGGAAAGAAGGACTCGGACGAACGGGACTTCGACGCGGTGCTGATCGTCTACGGCGGATCGTCCGTAGAAGGCAAGTTCGGATACTCCGTAGGCGACTACCAGCCGCGGGACAGAATCTGGGACGACATCCTGATCTACGCCCGCTATTACGTCACCGTTCCGATCGAGCGCACCGCCGAGGACGGCACCGTGAAGGCGATCGCGACGATCACCGCGGACCTCGCGACCACCAACAATCAGCGCCAGGTTTTCCCGGTTCGTCAGTACAGCTTCCCCACTATCCACAGGCATCAGTCCGGCATTCTTTCGATCTACACGGAGAGCAGGGACGAACTCAGGAAATTCGAAGACTGGAACACGTACACGTCGTTCCCGATACCGGTGCCGATGGACCTCGCGTTCATAACCGGCGAGGGCAAGATCACGAAGATCGCCCGCATGGACGCGGCGGAGACGTTCGCGCAGGCTAGGGACTATCCGACGATCGACTCGGGTCCGGAACTCGTCAGAAGCGTTCTCTGGCTTCCGGACGGCTGGCTCGCGGCGAACGACGTTCGCGTCGGCGACACGCTGAAGCTCCCGGAACAGATCGACAAGCTCAAAGTCGAGGGCGAATGAGCCAGGAAGTTTTTCGTTCGCCCGCGGAAGCTTACGCATACCTCGATCGGCAGATCAACTTCGAGAAATCGCTTCACCTGGTGGCGAGAAACGAAATCAAACTTTCGAGGGTGAGGGACGCGCTCGCACATCTCGGAAACCCCCAGGACTCGTACAAAATCGCGCACGTCACTGGAACCAAGGGCAAGGGAAGCGTCTGCGCGTATCTCGCGTCGCTGCTCACCGCTTCGGGAATGAAGACCGGGCTGTACACGTCGCCGCACGTTCTTGGGCTTCGCGAGCGCATCAAACTGGACGGAGATGAAGTCGACGAGCCGCGATTTCTGGGCGCGATGAACGACATTCTCCCCACGCTCGAAAAGTTCGCCGCGGACGGTCGGGCGCTCACGTACTTCGAAATCCTGACCGCGCTCGCTTTCCACTGGTATCGGAAGGAAGACGTCGATTACGCGGTGATCGAGGTTGGAATCGGCGGAAAGCTCGACGCGACCAACCTCGTCAAGCCTTCAGTCACCGCCATCACGAACGTGGGCCTCGACCACACAAAAATCCTTGGCGAAACGGTGCTGGAGATCGCGCGGGACAAGGTCGGAATCATCAAGCCCGGAATTCCGGTAGTCACCGCCCAGGCGGAGGAAAGTGGCGTCCTCGAAATCATCGAAGCCGCAAGCATCGCCGCGGGAGCGAGGCTGTACAAACTCGGGACGGACTTCAGCGTCCGCTCAGAGCTGCGCGCGCACTGCTTCGAACTCGACCTCGGACCTTACGGCGTCTCGAAAATCGAACTTCGAAACCTCGGCTTTCACCAGGGAGTCAACGCGGCGACCGCGCTGCTAATGTTCCGTCTGCTCGCGGGGCGCAATCCGGAGCTTGCCTCGACTGCGGAACCTCTGCTCCTGCGCGCGCTCTCGGAAACCGCGGTTCCCGGAAGAATCGAAATTCTGGCAAATGGACCTCCGGTGCTGATCGCGGACGTCTGTCACAACGAGCCGTCATCGCTGGCGCTCGCAAATACGCTTAGAAGCGAGTTTCCTGGAAGGCGCGTCGCGTTCGTCGTCAGCGTGCTGAAGGACAAGGACGTCGGCGGGATTTTCAGGAACCTCGCGAAGGTGGCAGATTCGATAATCGTCACGAAGATCGCGGACGAGCGCGCGTTCGACGTCGAGACGCTCATCGCTACGGCGAAGGCGCACTTTCCAGCGTCTATAGCGGTGGAAGACCAGAAACTCGCCGTCCGGCGCGCTATCGACTCCGGCGCGGACATAGTCGTCGTTTGCGGCAGCTTCTACCTCGTCGGCGCTCTGTACGAATTCCTCAGGACCATCTCTCAGGAATAGACGCGATGGTCTTCTGAAAAGCCTCTACTCTACACGAATTTTCTGTTGGTATGCGGGTTGCATTGTCTTTTATCGGGCCGATCGAAATTCGGGGAAGCAAAAATGTCCATCGCGTCGAAAATCAAGATACTCGCAACGCTGCTGATCTCCGGAATCGTCGGCGTTTCCGCGATTCTCGTGGCTCCTTCAATGATTCTGACTCCAGCATCCTCGGTCGTTTTCAACGACGAATTCCGGGTTGCGGACTCCGCGGACGATTCCTCCGAAACGCCCGCCGAGAGTGCTGCGGACGCAAATTCGCTTTACGTTCCGAGTGAAAACGATTTTACAGACGCGGACGATTCCAAATCCGAAGAAGAGTTACTTCCCGGTAACGTTGTAACGAAAATCGAATCGAACGACCGGGCGGCGAAGTCTTCCGCTAGCGTCTTCGCGCGCCTTGGCGGGGTCGATCCGGAGCCTCCACGCGCTGATGTCGAAGCGATGACGTTCGAAATTCTTAATATGAGCGCGGACGAACGAGCCGCGCTTGCGAAGTCGCTCTGGGAGACGATCGACGGTTTCATGGCGGAGGAGCGTTCCAGCTCCTACTATTTCGTGGCGACGACCTACGATCTCCGGGAAATCGAATCGACGCTCATCGCTCTGGGACGGTTTTCCCGCGAAGCGCTCGTTCTCGGATTCTCTCGCGTTCGTCAGGAGCGCTGCCGCGTGCCTGACCTTGCGTCTACGATCCTCGCCAAGATGATTATCGGCTCGTCCGTATGCCGGGAGACGTTCCTTCAGGGGCTGCCGTCGATTGGCGCGGAACAGTTGGCAGCGTTTCTATGCAACTTTTGGACCTTTATTCCTTCCCTGAAGTACGACGATTACGAACCCGTTTTCGATCTGATTGGGACTGACAGAGGCTCCGAGTTTCGCTGCCAGGCGATCGCATTCCTCGGCGGGTTCAAAAGCGATGCTTCACGCTGTATCGAAAGACTTCAGCCGCTTCTGGATGACGACGACTCAAGGGTGCGCGGCTTTGCGATTTCGACCATCTGCAAATTCGGCGCTCCGGCGATTTCGCTGCTGCCACGTCTACTGAGGATTCGGGTAGATCCTACTCGAATTTTTCCTGGCGACGAATACGTCAAAAGAGACATAAAGAATCTGGCGGGGCTCCCGGAAGCTTTCGATGTTGTGCTCGCGGAGTTCGACCGCCTGATTATCGAGAAGGCGGAACAATGGTGGAGGCTTCAAAACATCGAACGCGAGTTCATTCCGGGCGTGTTGATCGATCATTTCCGGAGAGACCCTTCGACGATTTCGTCCATGACCCGCTACATTTTTCATCCGGAGCAGAAGGTCCGACTCACGGCGCTTTCTCTCCTGAAGGCCACGGGACGCGGAGCGCAACAGGCTTCCTCCACGTTGCTGACTCTTCTCGAAACGGGAACGGACGAGGACAAGGGTGCCGTTCTGTGGTTGGTTTATTCGGCAGGAATAAACGATCCGAGTTTCGCAGCGAAGATCGCGAATGAACTCGGCAGCGAGAACTACTCTCTTGCGCGCGCTGCACGTTGGGCTATAGTCCAATTCGGCGAAGCGTCGTCCTGCGCGTGGGAAGCGCTTTTCGCGTCGCTTGGACGAGGCGATCCCGGTGGCGACGCCCGCCGTGCGGTTGGCGGTCTTGCAGAGTACATCAAGCCGCACATTGAAACCTACCTCACTCACAGCGACGAGAACGTCAGACTCGGCGCGATCGAGTCGCTCAGAGACTCGATCCATTGTCCCGAGGCGATAGAAAGGCTGATGCGCCAATTCTCGTTCCTTGATGACGAGTCGAAAATCAGGCTGCTGTATGCCCAGGGTCTTTCAGTGCACCGGTATGACTATAGACCCGGGTTCGTCGAGTTGAAGAAGTTCGTCATCGAGCTTGGAGCGTCGGACGCAAACGCTGATGTCAGGTTGGAGTCTTTACGGTGCGTTCAGTATCAATCCTCCGAAGACGAAGAATTTAGCCTCGGCGTAGTTCGGAAACTAATCATAGATCCGGACAAGGATATCGGCAGAAAAGCGATAAAGATCCTGTACGAATATACAGCCGTGCCCGCTGGATTTGATGCGCTGGTGACGGATCTTCTGAAGAGTCCGGACATCGACGTCCGGCTCGAAGCCGCGAGGTATCTCGAATACCACGGGATTTCGATGGATCTCGTCCGTGAATGCGTTCTCGGCGCGGTGCGGGACAGCAGCGGAGAAGACCGGGTCCATGCGGTGAACTCGATCCGCCGACATTCGTTCGATATCGAAACCGCTGTTCCAGCGATGAAACTCGCTCTGAACGACGCGCACGAGGACGTTGTCCTTGAGGCGCTGAGGAATACAGACGCGATCGACTCCATGAAGGACCCCGAAACCCGGCAGATTCTCGAGCGGCTTTCGCTTTCGCGAAACGCGGGAATATCGGCCCTGGCAACTTTCTATCTCTCCGGGTTTTGACCATCAACTTGCGGGGCGGGCGGACGACATCGCGCGCAGAACCTTCGACGGCAAGGGACGTCCGAGCGCGTCCTCGATGATCTTCGACGCTGCGACGATTTTCTGGAGGTCGACGCCGGTGTCGAACTCGGTGCCGCCGAGCATGAAAATGAGGTCTTCCGTCGCGAGGTTTCCCGACGCGCCCGGAGCGTACGGACAGCCGCCGAGTCCGCCTGCAGAAGTGTCGAACTTGCGGTATCCCTCGGAGAGCGCGGTGAGCACGTTCACGAGAGCCATGCCGTAGGTGTCGTGGAAGTGAAGCGCGATCCGATCCCGCTCGAACTCCTCTGAAAGCGCTTCCAGAAGCGTCGCGACGTGAGCCGGAGTTCCCGCGCCGATGGTGTCTCCGACACTGACCTCGTCGACACCAAGGTCGAAAAGACGGCTTGTTACTTCGACGACTTTCGAAGGCTTGATGGCGCCTTCGTACGGGCACGCGATCGCGGTCGAAACGTAGCCACGGACAGAAAGTCCCGCGCTTTTCGCTAGTGGCATCAGCTCGCGGAATCTTTCGAAGCTCTCGTCGATGGTCGCACGGATGTTCCGCTGGTTGAACGTCTCGCTCGCGGCGGTGAAGATAGCGATTTCCCGGACTCCGGCGCTAGTAGCGCGTTCCAGATATTTCGCGCTCGGGATCAGCGCGGGATACGCGATTCCGTCCCTCCGGGTGATTGCCGAGTAGACCTCCGCCGCGTCCGAAAGCTGCGGAATCGCCTTCGCGCTGACGAACGCAGACGCCTCGATATACGTGAGTCCGGAATCGGAAAGCGCGTCGATGAACGCGATTTTCGCCTCCGTCGGGATTCGCTCCGCGACGTTCTGAAGTCCGTCCCGCGGCCCGACCTCGCAGATAGTCACACGTTCAAGCATCTATTTGCTCCTCGAGAGTGACAAGAACCTCGCCCTGCTGAGCGTTCGCCCCTTCGCTTTTGTTTACCGCGGTGACGCTGCCGTCCGCCGGAGCGACGATTTCGTGCTGCATCTTCATTGCTTCCAGAATCACGAGAGGCTCGCCCTTAACGACCTTCTGCCCCGCGGTAACTAGCACTTTCAGCACCTTCCCCGGCATGGGCGCCTTGAGACTTCCCTTCTCCTCCGCTTTCCCCCTCCGCAATGAGCTTTCGATCGTCAGATGGTGAATGCGACCGTCCACGTACACGAAGCGATCCTGCCCCGCGGCTGAAACGAGGCATCGCCTCTGCGAACCGTCTGAGCTTCGCAGGATGAAGTCGCCTTCCGCGAGCTTCACCACCTCGTACTCGAAATCCTCTTCGTCGATCGTCGCTCGAACGACTTCGTCCTTGACGCCGACGCTCGACTTGATCGTTCTTTCGCCATAGTTGTAGGTTCGATCCATATCCAAGATTCAAACTTAGGCGGAAATTAGCGAAGAAAAATGTGGTTCTCAGCTCTCCCGTACCTACTATTATACTAAAATATTACCTGTATACTTGAATTCACGTATAATCATTAATGGATCTACCCCTATTTTGTCTAGGACGGAAATACCGTGTAACGACATAAATGGCCTCAAAACCTTGTTTTTAGAGCATTCCATGTGTTTTAGTATATGAGGTAATTTAGATTTGAATACTTGTCTGGCTAGCGCTCCACGAAGCAACCACCTCGGACTGCTGTAGCTCTTACTCTATCAACGATTTACGAGTCATTACCTCCGAGGCACAAGCCTCACCATTTATTGCAATAAGAGTAATGTACGGGCTCATTGTTAATATTATCACCTAGACAACTTCGAGGTAGATCCGATAAAAAAAGGTATGATCTTCAGTCCGTCTCATGGCGATCTCGCATTCACAGTGCCTTTGTTCGACGAATTTATGGAACGAGTAATGCCGGGCGACGACTGGAAAACGAGTTGATTCGAGTTCTCGTAATTGCTGCCACCGAACGTCCGATCTCCAGCCTCGCTCTGACGCGGGCAATTTTTTTTCCGCGCGGGAATGTTCGCGGGCGAGCTGTTATCCTACCTCCGCAAAAATAGAAGCGAACTTCAGGCGAAGCACTATGAGCGAAGAAAAAAGTGGCAAAGGATGGTTCGGGTGGATCTCGGACAAGCTCTTCGGAGGCATTTCCTCGGGACTCAAAAAGACCCAGGAAAAGCTGCACAGCGTCTTCAAGACCCTGGTCGGGAAGACCATCGACCGGGATATTCTCGATAGCGTGCTCGAGGTTCTGATCGAGGCGGACATAAGCCCCGTCGTCGCGGAGGCGCTCGTCTCGGAACTCGAAGCCAACTACAAACGCACCGTCATCGAAAGCGAGGAGCAGCTCACAACCTTCCTGAAAGAGAAACTGAAGGAACAGCTCGCGAGCAGACCCTGCGATCTGATCGTCGCCGACAAGCCGCCGACGGTGATCCTGATCGTGGGCGTGAACGGCTCGGGCAAGACGACGAGCATCGCGAAACTAGCGTGGCTGCTCCGCGAGGACGGAAAGAAGGTCATGATCGGCGCCTGCGATACATTCCGCGCCGCCGCGGTCGAGCAGCTTCGAATCTGGGCCGAGCGCACGGGTTCGCTATTCGAGACGAAAGGACAGGGCGCCGACCCCGCGGCGGTGGCTTTCAGCGCAACCGAGAAGGCGATCGAGCAAGGCGTAGACGTCCTCATTCTCGACACCGCGGGAAGACTCCACACGAACAAGAATCTGATGGCGGAACTTTCGAAGATCAAGCGCGTCGTGGCAAAGAAGATTCCGGAAGCGCCCCACGAATGCCTGATGATCGTCGACGGCACCACCGGGCAGAACGCGCTCGTTCAGGCGATGGAGTTCAAGAAGGCAACCGACGTCACGGGGCTTTTCGTCACGAAGCTCGACGGCACCGCGAAAGGCGGCGTCGTGATCCGCATTCACCGCGAAATCGACATCCCCGTCAAATTCATCGGCGTGGGCGAGAAAATGGAAAACATCAAACCTTTCGATGCCGGAGACTTCGTCGAAGCGTTGTTTTCCACCGCCTGACCTGATATTATTACATTTGCAGGCCGACTGTGGCGAAACGCTCGTGGGAGTTTATGGAAGCCGGGAACAAAAAAGACCGAAAGGCGAACGTGTCGATTCCGAATCTGAAAAGCCTCGTAATCTGCGAGAAAGCGATTCACGACTCGATGACGTGCAACCACAGCCTCATCAACGTGCTGCTCGCGCTGTCGTCGCCGCAGTTTCCGGTGACGGTTCCGCTGCAGATCTACCTCTGCCTGACCGAGGTCCGCGGCACTGTCGAACTCGACATCCGGCTGGTCAAGAAGGCGGAGGACGACATTCTCGCAAAGTTCAGCGCGATGATCACGGGGGACGATCCTCTCGCGTATATCGGCACCGCGTCGCCAACGCAGGTGATCACGTTCCCGTCGCCTGGGCGGTACGAATTCCAGATCTGGTGCAAGGATGAATTCCTGAAAAGCCAGGAACTCATCATCCACCACATCAAACAGCAGGAATACGACCTCGGCGGCAAAGTGATGAACGAAGGCTCCGACGACGACTCCGAATTCAAGTTCGACGACACCCCGGAAGATTTCGAGTGATCCTCACCACCGGATTTCAGTCTGCACTTCCTTGCAGAACTGCGCGAAGCCGGTGGGGTCATTCGCGTCGAATATCGTAGCGGGAATTTGTTTTGCGACGTCGATTATCGCAACTATAGCTTTGTGAGATAGCTTTCGAGATGACGTACGATTTCTTTCGCAAATTGGATTGACCCGCTAACGCGGCTCAATCCAATTTGCGAAAGAAATCGTACGTCATCGATCGGAAACAGCGAGCCGAAGCGAAGGATCGTTCCTGAAATAATCGGCGTCGTCCTGGTCTTCCTTGCCCTGAGCGATCAGGTATAGCCTCGTGCGTAGCATCTCGGATAGAGGATGGGTGATGAG
>JANLHZ010000149.1 GCA_024653775.1 Planctomycetota bacterium
GTTTCCGAGCAACCACCCAGCCCACATATCGAGGAACTTTTCGACGCCCCTGCCAAGCGTGAGCCAGCCGGGATCGCCGTTGCTTTTCAGGTGACCGCCTTCACCGCCTCTCACGAGTAATCTTCATGTGCCGGGCACTCTGGAAGTGACCGGCACGTCCTCGTCCGCGGATTCAGTTTCTGCGCTTTAGCTGGTCGATGCCGTCTTCGAGTCCGTCGAGGGTAAGTTCGAACATCGGGAAGATGTTTCCGACCATCGAAACCGTCGGATGGTCCCAGTATCTTCGCGGGTCCGGGTTAAGCCAGATGCTGTGGCTGTATTTGCCCTGCATGGTGCGCAGCCACTCGATTCCGGGCCGCAGGTTGTGCTCGTAGTAATCGATAGCTCCTCCCGCCGCGACGAGTTCGTAACTCGCCATGCACGCGTCGCCTACGAGTACGAGCTTGTAATTCTCGTCGTAGGTGTGCATCACTTCCGCGGTCTCGATCGACTCCCTGCGTTCGATGTCCTTATAAACCCTGTCGTAGACGCAGTTGTGGAAATAGAAGTAACGGAAGTCCTTGAAATGGTTCATCTGATGCGCGGCGCTGAAAAGCCTCGACACGAGCCGCGCGTGAGGAGTCATGCTTCCGCCGACGTCCATAAGCAGAAGCATCCGCGTCGTGTTCTTGCGTCCTGGATGGAATTCTAGTTCGATGTCCCCGCCGTTCTTGCAGGTTTTTTCGATGGTTCCGTCCAGGTCGAGTTCCTCGTTCTGCCCGACCCGCGCAAGCTCGCGAAGGTCCCGCAGTGCGACTTTTATCTGCCGGACGTCGAGGACGAGGTCGCTGCGGTAATTCCGAAACGCCCTGTTCGCGGCGACCTGGACTGCGCTTCTTCCGCCGCCTTCGCCGCCGACGCGGATTCCAGCGGGATTGAAGCCTGAGTTCCCGAACGGACTCGTGCCGCCCGTCCCGACCCATTTCGAGCCAAAGTCATGGCGTTCCTTCTGCTCTTCGAGTCGTTTGCGGAACTCATCGAGAAGCTGCTGCAAGTCCTTTAAGTGCGGGACCTTGCTCATATCGATATTCTCGATGGCGATCTGATTCTTCGGGTCGCTCAGCCACGCGAAAAACTCGTCGCGAACGAGTTCCGGAGCCTCGACCCCCGTGAAATACTCGACAAAGGCGCTGTCGAACTTGTCGTATCTCGTCTCGCTTTTCACCATCACCGCCCGCGCGACGTAGTAGAATTCCATCAGCGATTCGCGCACGAGATGCTTGTCGAGCGCCTCCTGGAACGTCATCCACTCCGACAGCGAAACGCCGACTTTGTACTTTTTGAGGATGGTGAAGAAATCTTGAAACACGGGAATCAATTACGAATTACGAATGAACTAACAACTACCCACTCACCACGAGTACTCACCACTTCCCACTTCCCACTTCCCACTCACTACTGACTACTCCTCTCATCGAACGGCACCTCCATCTCGCTGTGAAGAGTTCCCGCCTCCCGCGGCTCCCCCGTCTGCGCGTCGTTCCGGGACTCCTCCCGAACTTCGTCTTCAGCGCTGGAGGTCGCGTCACGAGACCAACTGTAACGCCGATTCACAGAAACGTAGCTGAACGCGAGCTGGTTGATCGACCTTCCGCGGTCGGTCCGTCGCTCGATCGTCACATTGCGTGGAAAGTAATAGTCGCCGCCGAGGCTGACGAAATCCACGAGTCGCGCTTCCGTCTCCTCGCCGGTTCTCGATCCGTATAAGACAAGACTCGTCACGTCGGCGGAATTCGAATCGAGCGTCATCAGCCCGAGTTTTCTGCCCTGCACGAATACTCCGTAGCGGAACAGTCCTTCCTCGGAAGATTCGTCCGAGACGAGCTGAACCCTGCCGAGGTCCGAATCGCTCATTCGCGGAAGCCAGAGCGAGCACAGCAGCGAAATATCGAGCGCGCCGACGGGGTTGACGATCACCGAAATTCCAGGCGAAAGTTCACCCGAATGTTTCTGCTCGGAGCCGGAAAGGTCCAGATTGAAACGCGGATAGAGAATCGAGCAGTCGAACAGCACGTCGTCCGAATTCGCGCCGGTGAGGGTCATCTCTCCTTTGTGCGGCGCCATTATGCTAAGGTCGTAACTCCCTTCCCGGCTGGATTCTCCGGTGGTTCGATACGTGACTTCGCAGCGCGCGTCGATCGAATCGATGCTCTGCATCCGCTCCTCGTACTTCGAGACGAGCGCGAGACTCATTTCCGCCCGCCGGACTTCGAAACACGAGGTGAGCGCCGCGCAGATGAGCGCCGTCAGAAAAAATCGATAGAATTTGCCGGATTTCGTTTTTCGCATATTTGGAGTCCGCCTCGGAAAATTCATTCTATTTTGCGCAGGCTTCTCAGCGCCACATTTATTCGAATCAAAGGCGGAGTATCAAAAAAAATAGTCGCATGGTGCGGTTAGTCAACCACGCCGGGAAAAATCGTGTACAATTAATGTCGGCACTAAGAAACTATCTTAAGCACCTGGGACCGCGGACGTCCTCGTCCGCAAAAGCCGTCAAACGTCTTGTTTGACGGCTCATAAATGTCGGTTTCGCTTGCTTGAGATAGTTTCTAAATAAAGTAATGCCGCAATTCCACTTGAAACCTGATTCCTGCAATTTTACAATCCCCCGGTCGCTGATCGCTTTTTACTCGGACAATCCGCGTTCCGGAATTCAGGAGCGAACATGTTTTCCGATGAATGCACAGACTGGGCGCGTCAGAAAAAGTCGCTGATGCAGGCTCTTTGCGACGTGAAGTTCATTCGTACGCTTGTCTGCGACGAGTTTGAAATCGATGCGCTGATCGACGAGCTTCGAGAAAGCGCGGAAGAAATGGCCACCGTTCCTGAAGACAAAGACGAGTTCAGCAGTAAGAAAGAAGACCATTCGCAAAGCCTCGGCGTGTTGAAAGTGTGCCCGATGGAACCCGCGCTCAGAAGGATCATGGCGGAGTTCTACGCGGAAACCGGCGAATACGACGTTCCAGAGTTCTACGACAGAATCCTGAGACGCTATTACGAAAGGTTCCCGGAGGAAGCCGCCGCGCTCCATCCGCTATGCATACTGTGCCAGTCCATGCGGGACATTCGCGGTTTCGAGAGTGGGTTCCTCACGACTCAGATTCTGTGCAGATCTACGCTGACCGGTGACGTCGCGTATTCGAAACTCGGGCTGCGCATAGCGAAACTCACTCCGGAGCAGGCGTCGGAAAAGCTAAGCGGCCACGCGTGCCTTTACCATCAGCGAGAAATTTAGTCTCCATTCAGTGAATCACTTCCCTGGCGTTTCCTGCATGTGGCGCGTCATCCTGATACCGATCTTACTTGGCAGGCATGCTTTGAGGGCGTAGCGAACGCGTGTCAGGCGACTCGCCGCGAAGCAGGAATATTGGAAAATATGGCGATGCAGCGGCGATTT
>JANLHZ010000157.1 GCA_024653775.1 Planctomycetota bacterium
CTTTGCTCCTTTGCGTCTTTGCGAGAAACATTCCGATCCCCGGCTTTCTGCAAGATGGCGGCAGTTCTTCTTTACGTCCGCAATGCCGAGAACTTCGCCTTGCATTTCGAGGTAGTGTCTGGGATGGCAACAAGAGTCGCTTCTTCGAAAGATATGGAAACAAAGCATTCTTTCGCGCAAAGGCGCAAAGGGGCCAAGACGCAAAGACATTCGGCGTTTTCGGTTTAAATAAGTGGCATTACCCGGAGGGAGAGGGAGTTCACACCCGCACGTCGCCTTCGATGGTCAGGTGATCGCGGTTCGAATCGAGGACAGGCTGGACGTAGTCGCGCAGGAATTCCTCGACCTGCTTCGGCGCGCGACCGATGAACTGCGCGGGGTCGGTAACATTGTCGATGTCGTCTTTCACGTCAACAAATAGCGGATCGTTTTTCAGTCGAGATAGCAGGTCGTTCTTGCCGCCGTTCTGTTTGACCTCGAGCGCCGCTTCCTGCGAGTGAACGCGGATGTGTTCGTGCGCTTCCTGGCGGTCTTTTCCCTTGGCTACCACGCGCATCAGGATCGCCTCCGTCGCCATGAACGGAAGCTCCTCCATCAGATTCGACTTGATGCGGTTCTCGTAGACCACGAGTCCCGAAGTAATGTTGAGCAGCAGATTCAGAATCGCGTCCGCCGACAAGAACGCCTCTGGAATGTACAAACGCCGACCCGCGCTGTCGTCGAGGGTGCGTTCGAGCCACTGGGTCATCGCGGTATCGCGCGCGCTCTCGCAAAGAGAGTTCATATACCGCGCGAGGCTGCACACGCGCTCCGAACGCATCGGATTGCGCTTGTACGCCATCGCGCTCGACCCGATCTGATTCTTTTCGAACGGCTCCTCGATTTCCTTGCGACTCGCGAGCAACCTGACGTCGGTGGCGAACTTCGCGGCGCTCTCGGCAAGACCCGCGAGAACCGCGAGCACGAGCGAATCGAGCTTGCGCGTGTACGTCTGCCCCGTCACTGGCAGCGCCTGCTCGAAGCCTGCCTTCGCCGTGACGCGCTCGTCGAGCGTTCGCACGAGATAGTCGATCTCGTCCTCGAATTTGTCCGGGAACTCCGCCTCGAAGAGTTTTTTGAAACTCTCCTGCGTGCCCGTGGTGCCTTTCGCGCCGCGGAAGGATTTCGAGAGCAGCGAAATCCGCGATTCGCATTCGCGGAAGTCGAGCAGGAAATCGTGCAGCCAGAGTGTTGCGCGCTTGCCGACGGTTGTGCACTGCGCGGGCTGGAAGTGGGTAAATCCGAGCGTCGGGACATCCTTGTACTTCTTCGCGAAGTCAGCGAGATTATTCATCAGCGAAACCATCTTGCGCCGGAGGAGTCCGAGCGCGCCCCTAAGAATCACGAGGTCCGCGTTATCCGTCACGAAGCAGCTCGTCGCGCCGAGATGGATGATCCCCCGCGCGCTCGGGCACGCTTCGCCGAAGGTCTGGACGTGCGCCATCACGTCGTGGCGGACCTTCGATTCGATCTCCGCGGCTTTCTCGAAGTCGATGTCATCCAGATGCGAGCGCATCGCGTTCAGCGCTTCGTCCGTGATCGCTCCGATCCCGAGTTCCTTCTCCGCCTCCGCAAGCGCGAGCCACAGCCGGCGCCAGGTGCTGAACTTGCGCTGCGGGCTGAAGAGTTCACTCATCTCCTTCGAGGCATAGCGGGAAAGAAGCGGATTGTCGTATGATATGTAATCGGTCATCGGATATATTTTATTCAGATCGATCCGCGGATTGCGCAGATTACGCAGATTTTTATGTCGAAAATCAGTCGGTGACGGCGCGACCAGAGAACCCTGAACAGCGGTTCGGCGTAGAAGCAGCAGAAGGAGGCGCTCGGAGAAATGTTCGCTGGTAACACCTTCTGGAACTACAGATCGAGATACGTGTACTGGCCGAGATACCAGTTGAAGTACTGCTTGACGCCTTCCAGCGCGGTCTTGTCGATCTTTCCCGCTGAGTGGGCCTCCTCCGCCTTTTTGATGAAGCCGCGGGTTAGCTCGGTTTCGCTCGATTCGAAAATCGTGAGCACGTCGAGTAGGCTGTCGCCTTTTTCGACTTCGCCGACCTCGATTTCGCCGCGCTCGTGAATGTAGACGTTGACCTCGTCGCAGGCGCCGAAGAGATTGTGGAAATCGCCGAGGACGTCCTGGTACGCGCCCGTCAGGAATGCGCCGATGTAATACGCTCGCTCGTCTGGAACGTGAAGGAACAACGAATCGCAAATATCGTCGCCCGCTATGAACTTGTCGACCATACCGTCGGAATCGCAGGTGATGTCGGAAAGAGTCGCCGGAATCGTCGGGCGCTCGTTCAGACGGTTCAGCGGGCAAATCGGGAAAAGCTGATCGAATGCCCACATATCGGGAAGGGACTGGAACAGACTGAAGTTGCAGACGAACTTGTCCGCGAGATTCTTTTCGATCGTCTGTAGCTCCTCGTCCATTTCGCCCATGCTCTTCGCGATCTCTATCGCCTTCTTGGAGATCGCGAGGAAGATGCGTTCGCCGCGGGCGCGCTCGTCGAGGCTGAGCTTCCCGAGGTCGAAAGCGTTATTCAGAAGCGCACGATAATCCTGCGCGTCGTGGAGCACCTCCATGAAATTCTCGGGCTTCATCCTTTCGAGGTCCTCGAAGAGATCGTGCAGGACGCGAATCTCGCCCTTCTTCGGCGCGAGATCGAATTCGGTGTGAATCTGCGTGAACGGCAGAACCCGCGTCACGATCACCGAATGATGAGCCGCCACAGCGCGGCCGTTTTCGAATACGACGTTCGGCTCTGGAATGTCTTCCTCCTCGCAAATATCTCCGATGGTGTAGAGGACGTCGTTAGTATATTCGCGAAGGGTGTAGTTGACGCTCGATTCCACGGCCTGGCGGTTTCCAATGTAATCGATTCCCATACCTCCGCCGATGTCGAGGTACTCGATGCTTTCGTACCGTTTTCTGAGTTTGGCGTAGATCCGCGAGGCTTCCCTGATCGCGGCCTTGAAGCGTTTGATGTGCGGAATCTGGCTTCCAACGTGGAAATGGAGCATCTTCGCGCAGTGGATCATATCCGCCTCTTCGAGGAGCTTGAACGCGAGGAGAACGTCGCTTGTCGAAAGTCCGAACTTGCCAAATTCGCCGCCGGAATGTTCCCAGTGGCCGCCGGGTTTCGCGGTGAGCTTCAGGCGGATGCCGATGTTAGGCATAATCCCGCGGTCCTTCGCAAACTTGATCAGGTTCGGGATTTCGTTCGACTTCTCCGCGATGAGGAAAACGTTTATGCCGATGCTCGTCGCGGCAAGGGCCATATCGACGTACGCGCGATCTTTGTAGCCGTTGCATATTACGATGCTCTCCGGAGCAAGCTCCATCGAAAGCGCGAGCGCAAGCTCGGCCTTGCTTCCGACTTCAAGACCGTAGCTGTATCCCTTGCCGTATTCGGAGAGATGGCTTATGACGGTGCGCCTCTGGTTGACCTTCACGGGGAACACGCCCTGGACTCTCCCGTTGAAATCGAATTCGGACGCGCTCCGTTCGAAACTCGAATGAAGTTCGTGTAGTCTGTGCTCGAGAATCTGCGGGAACCTGATGATGCACGGAAAGTGGATATCCTCTTTTCTCAGCTCGCTCAGGATGTCGATCAGCGACGCCGACGATCCGGCGATTCCGTGGGGCCTTACGCGGACTTCGCCGTCGTCGTGAATGAAGTAGTACGGCACGCCCCAGCAATCGATGCGGTAATAATGCGCGGCTTCCTCTACGCTGTACGACTCCATGGTCCCCTCCTGAATTTCAAATTTCCTTTGCGAGTGCGGAGATTATATTTTTCGCGCGACAGGAAGGAAGTCATAAACGGAAAATACTGGTTGAACTTTGTTGGGATCGAGCCGCTGAACTATAGTATGGCGATAGCACTATTTAAGGAGCGGTTATGAAGAAAATCGGAATAGCCAAACTCGGAACGCTCGCGCTCTTCGTGTGCGCGGGATCGATCGCGGGATGCTCAGCCGACGGGGGGCGTTCGCCAACTTCGGCGGCGGAATCCTCTCCGGACGACGGGTCGAACGATGCAGTCAGTTCATTCTCGGGAGAAGACGAGAACATAGGAGTATCGAATTCGGGTTCAGCGTCCAGTCCCAGAATGTCGAGCGAGCAAAGCGCCTCCCAGCATACGTCGCTGACGATCAGGGGAGTCGAGTACAGGGATATTGTCGTCGGCACGGGAGGCGAAATCACGTCCGACACGGTAAGATTGAAACTCAACGTGGAGGGCAGGGTTCTTGAAACCGGGGTCGTCTTCGACTCGTCCATTCCGGGAAACGTCGGCAAAGTCGTCGATCTCGCTCTGACGCCAGACTTTTCGACGACAGTCTCCCGCGAGCAGAATTATGAAACGCTTATCGAGGGATTGAAGGAAGGTATCTTAGGAATGCGCGTCGGCGGACTCCGCAAGCTGATCGTTCCGCCCGAGCTTGGCTACGCGGATGAAGAAACCGAACTCCGCCCGGCAAACTCGACGCTCGTCTACTTCGTCGAGCTGATCGAAGTCGAGTGACGATCAATAGAGCAAGTACGCGACGTAGCAGGCGTAGCCCGCGAGAAGAACAAAACCTTCCCTGCGACTCAGCGCGAATCCGGACCGAAGCAGTGGAAGCAGCGCGATGGAGAACCCAAGCATCACGTAGACGTCGACGTCCTTCACCTCCGGCGCGGTTATCGGCGCGATGACCGACGCGACTCCCAGAATTCCGAGAATGTTGAAAATGTTCGATCCGACTACGTTCGCGATTGCCATATCCGGCTTCTTTCTCATCGCCGCGATTACGCTCGTCGCGAGTTCCGGAAGACTCGTCCCGGCCGCTACGATCGTAAGCCCGATGAACGCGTCGCTCAGCCCGAAGTGCTTCGCAAGTCCGATCGCGCCCTTGACGAGGACGTTCGATCCGACCACGAGAACGCCGAGGCCGCCTGCCACGAAAAGGACGTCGATAATCCAGATCTTCGTCTTTGCGACCTCTCCAGCGATCTCGTCCGCGGCCGGACCTTCTCTCCTCGCTAAGGCGAAGCTGAAAACCGTGTACAGCACGATCCCCACGAGAAGCACGATTCCCTCGACCCTCGAAATCTCCGAGTCGAAAAAGATCGCGAGGAACAAGATCGCCACCGCGACCATTATCGGAGCGTCGATTTTGACGATCTTCAGCTTCACGCTCATAGGGCAGACGAGCGCCGAAAGCCCGAGGATCACCGCGATGTTGAATGTGTTCGATCCGACGATGTTTCCAACGCTGATCGCTCCGCGGCCCTCTAGCGCGGTGTCGATGCTGACGACCAGTTCCGGCATGCTTGTGCCGAACGCGACGACCGTCAGTCCTATGACGAGAGTGCTTACGCCCAGTCTGACCGCTAGGCTCGACGCGCCGCGAACGAGCGATTCAGCGCCGAAGAACAAAAGCGCGAATCCAAGGAGCACCAGCAGCGTATCGACGAACATAAGTTTTCGCTCTCGAATGCGAAGCGCCCGGAATCATATACGAATTTTCTTTGTTAGCTGCAAAGAACTAATTTCCGGAGGTTCTTTCGATTGCCCTTCACGTTTACTTTAATGGACGCGCAAAACTAAAAGCCGGAGATGCGATGCCGGGACTCGAACTGCCACCATTCGAACTTCACAAACCTACAAGCCTAGGAGATGCGCTACGTCTGGCGCGGGACCTCGAAGGCGGCTTCGACTTCGTTGCGGGCGGCACCGACCTGCTCCCGAACTACAAGTACTTCATCTACAACAAGCCGCACGTTATTGCGCTCAGCGGAATCGACAGCCTCCGCGAAATCAGCCTGACGAGACTCGGCGCGATGACGACGCTCCGTGAAATAGAGCGCAGCCCGCTCATCCGCGAGAAACTTTCCTGCGTTTCGAACGCCGCGTCGCTCGTCGCGGGTCCGCTGCACAGAAATCAGGGAACCCTCGGCGGAAACATCCATCTCGACACGCGCTGCTATTATCTGAACCAGACCCGCTGGTGGCGCGAATCCAAGGGCGGCTGCCTCAAGGAACTTACCGGAGACATCTGCCTCGTAACCCACAAGAAGGAAGGATGCGTCGCGACGTATTCCGGAGACATGGCCGCGATTCTGATGGTTCTTGGCGGAAGCGCGGAAATCGCGAGCCTTCGCGGGATCGACGCGTGGGACGGCGATTCGTTTTCCACGCGGCTGGTGCCGCTCGCAGACTATTTCCGCGACGACGGTTTCAAACCGACGATTCTCGAAAAAGGCGAAATGCTCACAGCGATCGTGCTTCCGGAGAACGCCCCGTCGAAGAACGCGGGTTACAAAAAACTCCGGCTCCGCGAATCCGTCGACTTCCCGATAATGGGCGTCGCGGCGTGCGTCGAACTTGATGGCCTCGACATAGGACATCTCGAAATCGTCGTGAACGCGGTCCAAAGCTGCCCGCTGACGATGAGCAGCATCACGGGCGAATTCATCGGCCAAGAGCTGACGGACAAGACGATCGCCCGGATAGCGAGCGACGTAGAGAAGTCAGTCACGCCCGTGAAAAACGTGTTCCTCTCGGTGGTCTACCGCAAAAAGATGGTCGGCGTGTTCCTGCGCAGGCTGCTGACGGAACTCCGCGAAAAATCCGGAGGCTGAACCATGTGGCACGGAAGTCTCGTCCGTGATTGGGAGTGCAGACGTCCCCGTCTGGGCATTCGGGCGCACGCAGCGCGCCCCTACAAGTGCAGCGGCGCGGGACACCTCATTGGCTATTTCACGCTCAGGATTAGCGTGCCACATACAGGAAACGCAGGTGACGTTTCCGACGGACGTGCTTCACCAAACGCGCGCCATAAATCACACGATAGGTATCATACGTTTTTTATAAAAATGTATTAACAGATTTATCATCCAAACCCGTCGAAACGCGCGAAACCTTTCAAGCAACGTGGATCACGGAACTGATACTTCAAAAGTCAAAATTTGCTTTTTATTGCGCGGCCGACGCAGGTTTCGCTTATGAACCGCGACGGACGACGAAGGTCGACGATTTCGAAACCAGCGCCCGCAAGAAGTCCTGAGAACTTCTTCACGCTCATCGCGTAGCGTTTACTTTTCTTTCCGGATAACTTTTCCTTCACCACCCGGCGGAAGTGCTGTAGCGAAAACGATTCGAAGAAGCTGCAAATTAGCGTCCCCCGGCAGACGCGCGCGAGTTCCGCAATGCATCGTCGCAGGTCATCTTCGCCTCCGAGATGGTGCAGGAAACGCATACACAAAACGAGGTCGAACGCGTCGTCTTTGAAAGGAAGACGAAACGCGTCGGCCTGAAAAAGCAGCGCGTCGCCCTCCGGAACCTCTAAGAGCATCGCGCGGGAACCGTCCGCGCCAACGATGATCCCGCCTTTTGCGAGCATTCCGAGATACCGGCCTGTGCCGCAGGGAACGTCGAGCGCCCGTTCGATGACTCCGGCGCGTTCGATCATCCTGCGGACGATACGTTCCTCGCGAAGTCTGTAGCCCGAGAGCTTCGAGCCTTCGTCCTGCGCGGTGCGATAATTCGCCGCGACCTCTTCGGATTCGTAACTCTCGCGCAGATTCATTTCTACAAAACACCTCCGCCCAATCCCCAGCGCGGAAGAAACTCGCTACCGCTACGAAGGCGGAAGCGGCGGCGGCGCGGCGCTGAAGAGCAGCGCGAGTTCCGCGACGTCCGACGCCTTGATCCATCCTGTCATTCCCTGACGCCAGACGAGGGTATCGCGCCTGATTTCGCCGCTCTGGATTTTCATCTGGACAAGCCCCATCTCGAACGGACCCTGCTGCTGTCCGCCGATGGCGACGTATAGCGGCGCGGCCTGCCCCGGAATCGGTGGAGGTCCTCCCGCCGCTGGTCCCGTCTGACCGCCGCCCTGTATCCCGCGGTTCATCGCGCCCATCATAGCGTTGCCCATTGCGAAACCCGCGCCGAGTCCCATCGCGTCGCCCGCGCCGCCGCCGGGATTCTTCGCTGCGCTTTCCATCGCGTTCGCCGCCTGGAACTGGGTGTAGGCGCCGAGGTTTCCGATGATCCCCATGCTGCTGCGCTTATCGAGCGCCTCCTCCACCGCGGGCGGAAGCGACACGTTCTCGACCAGCAGCGACGTCAGCGTGAGGCCGTAGTTATCGAAGCTTTCCTTCGTGCGATCCTGGATGAATTTCGCAAGCTCGTCGTAGTTCGCCGCGAGGTCGAGGACGGGAATCTTGCTCTCGCCGATGACGTCCGCGAACCTGGCGACGACGATGTTCCGAATCTGCGCGGAAATTTCGTCGGTTTTGAAATCTCCGTCGGTGCCGACGATTTCGCGAACGAACTTGCCGGGGTCGGTGACTTTGGTCGCGAAGGTGCCGAAGGCGCGGATGCGCACGGGGCCGAACTCAGGGTCGCGGAGCATTATCGGGTTCTTGGTTCCCCACTTCTGGTCGGTGAAGTTCCTTGTGTTGACGAAGTAGACCTCCGCCTTGAACGGACTCTCGAAGCCGTATTTCCACCCGAAGATCGTCGAGAGGATCGGCATGTTCTTCGTGTCGAGGGTGTACGTCCCCGGCGCGAACACGTCGGCGAGCTTGCCCTCGTTAATGAACACCGCGGCCTGCCCCTCGCGGCAGACGAGCTTTGCGCCGCCCTTGATTTCGTTTCCGTAGCGCTCGAAGCGGTAGACGAGCGTGTCGCTCGAACTGTCGGTCCACTGGATGATGTCGATCAGTTCGCCTTTGAGCTTATCCCAGAATCCCATTTATGCCTCCGGAGCGTTCGTGATACACGTGCCAGGCACTTTAGAAGTGCCTGGCACGTTCAGGTAAAGTTCGTTTTGTAACTACGCTCAAATTAACAGATTAGTTCGGAGTCTCAATAGAAAAGTAGGGGCGAGGATCAAGGATCGAGGGGATGTGTAATTTCAGATTTCAGATTTTTGATTTTTGATTTCGAATTTCGAATTAACTCCCTCACCCGGGCGCGGCTCCGCGCCGAAGAACTGCGAGGACGCGGGTTTTGCAATTGCCGCGAATGTGGTTCACCGCTCGTCCGGCAATAATATTACAGTAAATTCGTAGACGGCACGAATAAAATGTAATGCCTTCGCGCTGAAGATGTGTAGTTTGATGAGGCGAGACGTCCGCACTCCCAGCTCAAATCACGTTCAGTTCGTGGAGCAGCTCGCCCTTTTCAAAGCGATCGAAGGACAGGCACGAGATGTCGATGGAGGTGGCTTCTCCGTGAGCGATGATCTCAGCAAGGCACTGTCCCGCCGCGGGGGAGTGCATTATGCCGTGGCCGCTGAAGCCGCCCGCGAAGAAGAGGTTTTTCACCGGGAGTTCGTCAATGATCGGGTGGTGATCCGGAGTGATGGTGTAGAGTCCCGCCCAGGAAGTGTGCAATTCCGCCCGTTCGAGACTCGGGATCCGGTTCATCGCGTACTCGAGCTGCGTCATCATCCAGTCGTCGTCGACGCTCTGATTTTCGCTCGAAGGTTCCGCCGGATTCACCGCGCCGATTAGCGCGCCGCCCATCTCGTTCCTGAGATACATTCCGTTCGCGCCGTCGATCGTCAGAGGCATCACTTTCGGGATTCCGTCGTAGGGAACCGTGAGAGCCATCTGCCTGCGGTACGGCAGCGCGGGAACGTCCACGCCGAAAATCCGGGTGACCTTCCTCGCGCTCGGGCCCGGGCAAAGCGCGACCTTCTTCGCCCGAACGACCTTCCCACCGGCGAATTCGAGTTCGAACCCGTCCGCCGTGGGGGTCGCGCGGACGAGTTCGTGACTATGAAAGAATTTCGCGCCGAGTTTCCGCGCGCACTTGGCGTAGCCCTGGGTAAACTCGTAGGGATCGGTGTAGCCGTCGTCCTGGCAGAAAGTCCCGCCTAGAACGTCGTCCAGGCGCATGTAACTCCATCTGGACGCGATCTCGCCCGTCGTCAGCAGATGCACATCGACCCCGAAATTCCGCTGGAACTCCACGTTCTTCCGGTACTGCAAGAGCGTCGCTTCGTCGGTCGCGAGGAAAAGGTAGCCGTGCTGATGGAAGCTGAACTCGATATCGAGTTCAGTGTGCAGGTTCAGGAACTTTTTCAAGCTGAACTGCGACAATTTGATATTAATTTCGGTTGTGAACTGTTGCCGGATGCCGCCCGCGCTTTTGGAGGTCGCTCCGGTGGCGATGAACTCCTCCTTCTCGAAAAGGGCGGTGTTGGTGACGCCTTCCCTCGCAAGATGGTACAAAAGGCTGCATCCGATGATTCCTCCACCGATTACCGCGACTTCATACGACATAGAGCCTCCGAAGGTACTCTATCACGCCACGAAGGTGGCTCTCAAAGGAAGGCAACGATTTTTGCGGGAAGACGGGGAAGGAGGGGGGATCAGGCTACTCTCGCGCCCTTGCGCTTTCGTACCTTGAGGATTTTCTTTTTGAAGATTTCGCACTGCGTGTAGTTGTTCATGCATATCTCCAGCGCGACGTCCATTTTGTCGAACCGAAGGTTCTGTTTGCAGATGCGCAGGTTTTGTTCAAGAAACGGGCAAACCATGGTAAACTCCCTTAACTAGGTAGGCTTGTTCCGGATAGTGATTCGGCTCCGATCATCTTCTGCTTGAATGGTTTACGGGGTTCATTTCAAACAAGGCCCCAGATCGAGCGTTAGAAAACTATCCTTTCGGGTATCGAGCTGGCTGGTCGAACAAGCTTCAGGAGAAAAGAAACTGCCAAAATTTAGGCAGCAATTACGGGGTGGATTATACATCCGCGGTCATGCCTGTAAACAAAAAAAGCGGGGTCCATAAAGTTTTGAAAAAAATTGAAAAAAAGCCTTCCGTTCTTCTGATTCTGGCGTTCCTGACCCTCGCCTCCGCCATCGCATACAAAACCGTCGTAGACCCTGAAAAAGGCCTCTGGAAGCCGGAAACAGGACATTCGACTGAAACTGCCAATTCGTCAGCACGAATCTCGGTCGTGGAACAAACTCCAGACATGCCGGGGGAAGTCGCGGAGTCAGAACCTCGGGAGACCATCTCTCCGGCGGCGGCGGACGCTTCGACTGAGGGGGTTCGAACGCTACAGCCCGATGAAGTTCCGCCTGAAATCATCGCGCGTCTGGAGCAGCTCTGCGCAGACCTCCGCGTGGCAACGCTGATCCGGGATTCCGGCAGGGCGCGGGATGCTATGGCGCGGCTGTCCGCGTTCATGCCGAAGTACCAGGAGCGGATTTCGCGCTGGCTGCTGCTTGAAGAGCCGACACAGTTCTACGGTTTCCTGTTTCTGGTGCTCGAAGACGCGGACGATCGCTCCGCGGCGAACCTCGCGTCGTTCCTGAGCCGGAAAAGCCCGCTGCTGTCGATTTATCCGCCGGACGCACCGGTGCGGGACTCGCTCGATATATATCGTCAGGCGCTGGACCTTCTGTTCCGGATCGACCCTGCCGCGGCCCGCGGGATCGCTCTCGCGGAGATCGGAACCACCTGGGATCCCGAAACCAGGTTCAAATTCGCCGCGATTCTGACGTCCTCCCACGAGACCGACTGCCGGCTGCGGGTCGAGGAATACGTGCTGGCGGAGCGGGATTTCGAAAAAATCAGACAAATTGCACCGCTTTATGCGTCGATGCTGGACGCAAGCTCCAAAGAAAAGCTGTTCGAACTCTACCACAGCCTTGGCGACGGCCCAGCACGGTTCGAACTCGTTCCGGAGATGGAGAAGGTCGATGCCGAGCGGACTTACAACCTTCTTGTGAACGGGTATCGCAACGCCGGTGAGGACGAGGAGGTTTACAAACCGCGGTTCATCGAGGCGATCGGGACGCTCGCGCACCCGGAAGCGGCGGGGTTTCTGAAATCGGTGTTCGAGAACGAGGAAGACGAAGTCCTGCGCAGGCGAGCTTTTCAGGCGTATATCGGGACCGGACCCGCGGACCTCGATCTTACTTTGATCGAAACTGTTCAGAGCGACCCAGACTGGCGTTTGCAGGCGGAATCCATGCGCAAACTCGGGGAAATGGAGCATCCTGAGACGCCTCAGCTTTGCATCGAGATCGTCGACGACCGCGCACGCAACCCGGTGGTCAGGCAGATCGCGATAACACAGATCGGGGCAAGTCCGACGGAGGTGAACCGCCTGCTGCTTCAGGGAATCGCGGGGGCGGGGGAAGAGCCGTCGCAGGTGCGGGAAAGCGCGATCGCGGCGATCGGAAGGCTACAGAACCCGGCGGACGTGGAAGTCCTGCACAAAATCGCCGAGAATCAGGCGGAAGCGACGACTATCCGCGTCGCGGCGATCCGCGCCCTCGGCGGATTCCCGCGGAGCGTCGTCCTGCCGCTGCTGGAGCCGATGACTCACAGAGAGACCGACCCGGCGATCAAAAACCAGCTCGAGCGGACAATCGCGGCGCTGAGGTGACATGGCGCTCTCCTTCAGAGGTTCTCGAAAAGTGCAGGGGGACTTCAATCATCTGACATTGAGACGCCTGGAATCGACTTCTCGCCAACTATAGAACGAGAACTGTACTTGTAGTTTCCAATCCTTATCGGGCAGCCTCCTTCAGGGAAGTTATCAGAAAAAGGTGCCGGCACTTGAATCTTCGGTAATCGTCCCTCGTGTAAACGTGCGCGCGCATACCGCAACGGGGTATGCGTTCGGTGGACCTTTGGGTTACCCACAAGTTCTCCCGATATTGTAGCCAATTTCGATATCCATCGATTTATGCAACAAAGCCTCCATGGAGCGTAAACTTTCAAAAAATGAATTTTCGTATTCAGGTCGATGTAATCGAAATTCACACCGAATTTCGATAAAAATAGCTTATTTATTCTACTATTAAGCAATATTCTATTAATTAAGTAAATAAATCTGCGCTTTGCTGTGGCTTTGTTGCATAAACCGAGGGGCTTCAATTCTCCTTTCACCGAGGGAGAAGGATTTCACCATCACGCACTTGTGCAACAACGCCCAT
>JANLHZ010000166.1 GCA_024653775.1 Planctomycetota bacterium
AAATCGATTCATTTTTGACACCATTCCCCATGGGGAATGGTGTCAAAGCAGGTCGAGGACAGAATGAATTTGCGCAAGACTCTGGACACTAACCTCCGATTGCAAAAAAACATCGTTCTTGCGGTCTCCAGTTCTTCCCCAAGGGCAGCATGCCATGAAATCAGCTTTGTAGGCTAATCCCATAAGGCGTTCAAAGAATGTCTGAAACTCATCGCCCTTCGAGCGGAGAAATAAATTCTCAAATTTCTGTTCGTAGTAAGCCTTGGTTATATTCACTGACTTCTCCCTATCTGCAACATTACATTGTGGGGGAGTCGCTACGAAAATCAAAAACTTTTTATATCGCTGTCGTCAGTTCCGCGGCTCGATCCAGCCATCACCCGCGAGGATGGTTTCGAGTTCCTTCTTGTCCTCCGCGGTCGGGAGGACTTCCTTCTTGTAGTCCTCGTATTTGTCCTCCGGGACTGGCTCGCCGGTGACGGTGTAGCACTGGTCCGCGTAGTCGCCGATACTGCGATTGAATTTCATGTGCGGAGTGTAGAGTTTCGTTTCAGAGTCCGGGATGTGCTTGTTCATCCTCTCGATCAGCCCCGCGACCTCATCGCGGAACTGCTGGCGGGAGCGCTCGTTCAGCGCCTGCTTGTCGACGGGGTCGGTCGTCTCGCCCTCATCGAAACGTCCCTTCACGCCCCAGACGTAAGACCAGTTCGCGGTGGAACTCGAATCCTTGCCGAAAAGATCGTATGCGGTCGGAATCCACTTGTTGAAATACTTCTGGATGAACTTCGTCGGGACCTTGCCCTGCTTGACGATGCGCGTTAAGCCGTTGTTTCCGGTGCTCATGTGGAACGCCTCTTCCTTCAGCATCGCGGTCACACTCCGAGCCAGCGGCGCGAAGCTCGACTTCGAGAGCATCTTGAGTTGGAACTTGCCGTCGCGGTCGACGAAGTTCGTGTACGTGAAGAAATCAAGCCAGTTATCGACGTCCTCGTTGAAGGAGCCGAGCAGACGGTTGTGCTTCCACGAACGGCGTTCGAGCTGCTTCTGCGCCTCGATCTTTCCGGTCTGGCCGAAATATTTGACGAGCAGGTAGCACATCTGCCAGCCGTGGCGCATCTCCTCCGCCATTACGCGGACGAGGCACTGGAGGTCGTATTCACTCGGCGCCTTGTCGAAGAGACTGCGCTGCTGCTCGACGCTCGCGAACTCGGTATCTCCCTGATAGACGATCATATTCAGCACGCCGTCGCGGATGCGCTGGTCGGGGATTTCCATCGCGGTTTCCCACTTGCGCTGTCCCGCGAAGTCGCCGAACTCGATCTCGTCCGACGGAATGTCCTCAAGCTTCGTCTCGAAGGGATAATCATCGAAATACTTCGGATCGATGCCGATGGTTTCGCGCCATTCCTTGAAGTAGTCGATCCAGTCGTCGAAGGTGTTAACTCTGTTGATTGCTGCCATTGAATTCCTTTTTCTAAATTTCCAGTCCCATTTCCTCTGCTTCCTCAGTGGTCACTCCCATAGCGACAACTACATTTGACAACTCGTCCTCATCCAAGGTTTTGGAGTTGGAGAGCGCTTCCCAAACAATCAAGTTTCGCAAATCGTCATCCATACCCTCAAACTTGTTCCAAACCACAAAATAGTGATCTCCCGATTGCCCGCGGTAGCTAAGCGTCTCCTCACAAACAATTATGGGCGCACCTTTGGGCGACTCTTCATTCTCGTCCCGATCAATTTCCCGAATTAACGCCTTCACCAATCTCTTTTCAGCTTGGCCGAGCTCGATTCTTGTCACTCTTCTAATAGCCATTTTGTTAATTCCTCAGCTTTCTTAAGGAAATTTTTTACAATCCGCGCATTAACATCCGATGAGCAATACCTTAAGTTTACACTCCAGCTTTTTGCTATGTCATCAAGAAGATTTTCCTTTTCCTTGGTATCTGTGCTCTTCATGGCAAAAACGCCCGCTGTCTTCGCCAGTTTATCAAGGTCATGGATATAATAATTTTTATCCAGGAATCTTTCGCGTCTTCCGAGACAGATACGATACTTCAAAGCACATTCGACGGAGTATCCCGCAATATACAGAGCTACTATTTTCCTCCTTACCAACTTCGATTTAAGGATTTGCCACGCATCTTCAAGCCGATGACGGGCTAGGTTTTCGAGCGTATTAGCTTTGACGTTTTTCCCAAAATTCGAGGATGATTTTTTCATCGAGATACACTTTACAAACAATTCAATTCAAATCGACCCACACTCCCTTGTGCTTACAGTAGAAATCGAAAGCCTTCATGCCGCTGTCGTAGCCGTGGCCGCTCATTTTGACGCCGCCGTAAGGCATCGCGGCGTCGTACATGTTGTAAGTGTTTATCCACACGGTGCCCGCGCGAATCTTTTTCGCGAGCGCGTGCGCCTTCTTGATGTCCTTCGTCCAGATCGCGGACGCGAGACCGTATTCGAGGCAGTTGCTCTTCTCGATGACCTCTTCAATACTGGAGAATCCCATCGTCACGAGCACCGGCCCGAAAATCTCCTCCGACGCGATGCGCATCTCCTGCTTCACGTCCGTGAAAATCGTCGGCTCGTGGAAAAAGCCCTTGCCTTCGCCGCGACATCCGCCGGTTGCGAGGGTCGCGCCCTCGTTCTTTCCGATGGTGACGTAATCCGCGACGGTTCCTTGATGCGCGCGCGAAACCAGCGGTCCGAGGCGCGTCTTTTCGTCCATCGGATCGCCGAACTTCATCTTCGCGGTGCGCGCCACGAGTTTTTCGACGAAGTCGTTCTTCACGCTCTCCTCGACGAACAGACGCGAACCCGCGGTGCAGACTTCGCCCGCGTTATAAAAAATCGCAGCCGCGGCGAACTTCACCGCCGTGTCGAGATCAGCGTCCGCGAACACGATATTCGGGGATTTCCCCCCGAGTTCGAGGCTGAGCTTCTTTACGTTCCCCGCGCCAGAGCGCATAAGCTGCTGGCCTACCTCGGTCGAACCCGTGAAGGACACGCCATCGACGTCCGGGCTGTCGACGATCGCCTGGCCGGCTATGCTTCCTCTGCCGGTGACGACGTTCACGACGCCGGCGGGAATCCCCGCCTGAACGCAGAGTTCCCCGAGCTTCAGCGCCGTCAGCGGCGTCTCCCGCGCGGGTTTGATGACGACGCAGCAACCCGCCGCGAGGGCCGCCGCGACTTTGCGCGCGAGGATCAGCAGCGGAAAGTTCCACGGGACGATCAATCCCACGACCCCAAGCGGCTCGACGAGCGTGTAGTTGAAGAAGTTGCCCTTCACCGGAATCGTGGCGCCTTCGAGCTTCGTCGCCGCGCCCGCGTAGTAGCGAAACACGTCCGCCGCCATAGGCGCGTCGATCATCCTCGTCTCGCTGATGGGCTTTCCGACGTCCTTCGTCTCGAGTTGCGCGAGTTCTTCCGCGTTTTCCTGGATCAGCTCGCCGACCTTCCAGATGAGGCGCTGGCGTTTCTCCGCGGTGAATTTGTTCCACCACGGACCGTTATCGAACGCGTCCCGCGCCGCCGCGACTGCGCGCTCCGCGTCTTCCTTCGTCGCCTCCGCGATATGCGCGATGACTTCCTCAGTCGCCGGATTGATATCGTCGTATTTCGCTGCGCCGGTTGCGTCGCACCATTCGCCGGCGATTAACAGTTTGCCTTCTATTGTCATTGTCGTTCCTCCAGGGATTAGGGGTCAGGGGTTAGAAAAACTGTCCCCTGTCCTCTGCTCCCTGTCCTCTGATTTATTTTCCTTCAAACTTCGCCGTGCGCTTTTCGACGTACGACTTGATGCCTTCCTTCGCGTCGGAGCTTGCGAAAAGCTGCTGCTGAAGCTCGCGCTCGAGCGTAAGCGCGCTTTCGAGCGGGATTTCCGCGCCGCTCTGGACGCTGCGCTTGATCCTCCCGACTGCCTTCGACGCCTTGTTCGGCGGCGTGAACTGCTTCGCGTAGGTGTAAATCTGATCCCAGTAATTCTCGGGATCGTAGATCTCGTTTACGATGCCCCACTGGAGCGCCTCTTCGAAAGTGAACGTCCTGCCCGTGACCATCAGCTCGATCGCGCGGGGCTTCCCGACGAGCCTCACGAGGCGCTGTGTCCCGCCCGTTCCCGGGAGCACGCCAAGCGCGATTTCCGGAAGACCTATCTTGCCGCTGTCGCGCTTTGCGATGCGAATGTCGCAGGCCATCGCGATTTCCATCCCGCCGCCGACGGTGTGCCCGTTCAGCGCCGCGATAACGAGCTTTGGCGTCTGCTCGAGGCGGCTTAGGGTTTCGTTCGCGTGGAGGCAGAAGTAATATTTGAACTGGGGCGTGACTTCGCTGAGCATCTGGATGTTCGCGCCCGCGCTGAAGAACTTTTCGCCGTCGCCGCGCATCACGATAACGTGGACGTCATCGTCGAACCGCGCCTTCAGGATCGCCTCGTCCATCTGCCGCATCATCTCGTGGGTGTAGGTGTTCGCCGGCGGATCGATCATCGTGATCGTGGCAATCCCGTCTTCCGCGCCATAACGAATGAGTTCCTTTGCCATTCTCTCTTTCTCCTCAAAAATCGAAGTAATTAAGTTTCAGGTGTATCAGGAGGTGTAAAACAATAACTTACCGATCTCGCATCACATATTCACGCCATCTTCACATCGCTCTCGGTCGACAAATCCTCATCGGAACTACAACTACGACTCCGGTTTGGCTTCCTCGCGCTATGCGAACCTGACGCAACTCTGAGCGCGATTTTCGGCAACTTATTATTTTACACCTCCTTAACTTTTATCACGATCCGGGCGTGAATCTCCACCAAAACTCCGGCGCACCGTATCACAAGTCACGGCACACTATCATAAAACGAACGTTCGTTCGATAAAATTCCATGCACACGGAAAAAATTTCGGCTAAAACCTCTGAGTTCCAGAATTCCGGGGCCAGCATCTGGATGGAAAGCGTTGTTCCGTCTCGTCCGGCGCCCGGAGTATGCGTTATGCGAAGAACACGAACCGCTTCACCTTCGCAGGCAGGAACTTGCAGGCGATGATGACGACGATCACCGCGATCGCCGCCTGGAAGTAGAATGCGCTCAGGACGAACATTGCTATGAGAAGCAGCCGCTTGAACGAGCCGTAAACGAAGCCGCCGAGTTCTCGGAGAGGCGAGGCGCCGAAGATGCCGAGGTTGTACGCGATCGCAAGCACGCTAAGCGCGGCAATGAGCCTCAGAAGTCCGAAGATGAAATCGAAGCGCTCCGGATCGCGGACGCTGAGCACGAGGCGCGGATCGCCTCCGACGCGGGACAGCACGATGCACCGTCCATCCAGCGGCAGATCGACGCGGATCGAAAGCTCGCGGAGTTCCGCAAGCGCGCTTTCGTCGCTGTAGTCGACGATTGCGCCAAGTTCGCGGAAATCCGCCTCCGTAGTACCCGGCGCAGAGTTCGCGTCCGGCGCCGGTTCCCCAGCGGGTTGATCGACCCCGGAAGGCAGATCGATCTTGTCGCCAACCTCGGTGTTATCCATCAGGAATTGACCCGCGTCGACGCTGCGATCCCTCGCCTGGTTCATTGCCTCGTTCTGCCTCGATACGATGTGCTCGTCGTAATTCTCCGACTCGGGCGCTTCGGCAAATGACGGCCCCGATGAACGCTGCTGCCCCTGCTGCTGCCTCGCGCGCTCGGTCACGGAACTGCGATTCGACGCAATGTTTCTGCGCGCGAGTTCCCCGCTTTGCTGTTGCATCGGTGCGTCGGCTTCCTCGATAGAGTCTTCGCGAAGCATGTCCTGAACGTACCGCGAGTTCGCGAGATCGTTCTGCGCCCGCTCGATCTCGACCTGCTGCTCCTGCATCTCCGCGAGGCGGGAACTCAGGTTCTCGTCCTCTTCCGCCATCTGTCTCATTATGTTTGAATTCCCGGACGCGCTCTCTCTGCGACGCTCGCTCGCGGCCTGCTCCTCTACGCGCCTCAGATTCTCGGTGATCTCGGAATACGCGGAAATCGTTTCCTCCTTTTCCGAATCCCATGCGAAATTGTACTGAGCTTCGAGACCGCTCGTTGCGAGGTTTGTCTGACCTGTGCCCGGAGACGCAAGAGTTCCACCCGCAACAATTCTTTCGTCGCTTTCTATATCGTCATCGCGATAGTCTCGCGTCATGCTCTGAAGGTTCAGAAGGCCGAGCAGACTCTGGTCCTTCTTTTCGAATTCCGGCTGAGTGACGATCGCGAACCGATTGCGGTATCCGTTCTCGGAAATCCAGTCGTCGCCTGCGAACTGCGTAAGCGGGTCGAGCTTCGTGTCCCACCAGAGGTTCTGGTTCGCGACGGCCTGACCGACGTTCGAGTTCTGGAGAAGGAGTCTGTCGAGGACGGCTTCGTTACGCTGTGCCCTGGCGCTGACCTCTAAATTCGCGTCCGACTGTATGCTGTACAGCCGCTCTTTCTCGGCGCGGTAGATTCGATCGTAGGTTTGTGTGCGGTACTCGAGCGCCCGCCACCACGGATCGTCCACTCCTTCAAGACGTCCGGTGGTGACTTCCGCCCTGTATTCGAACTCGTCCGGAAGCGCGAGGGTCCAGATGGTCTTGCCGATGCTTTTGACGTTAGTGACGTGAGGAAGCGACGGCTCGAAGGTATCTAGGCTATCGAGCGAGCCGACGCGAATTTCGTATACAAGCTCGACGAAGAAGCCGCAGTCACCGGTGAGGGTCTTCACTATCGGAATTACCAGCAGGTCTCCGCGCCTTGCGATCTGCACCGGCCTCGCGGCGCGATCTATCTCGCCAGCGCGTAGCAGATAGCAACTCCAGATTTTCGCGTCCTCCGGCATTTGCAGAAGCAGGTGCTGGAGCGAGCGGTTCTGCAGGCGGTAGAGAACCCGCGTTCTCGAAACCCCGTCCCGGCCAGTGACCGTGAGCGCGTCGACGAGGTTTATCTCCGCGCCCTGGAGATCGCTCGCGCGGAACATCGATCTCGTGAACTCGACCTTGTACCCCGGCTCTGCGACACGAAACGCGAACCTCACCGCGAACTGCGAAAGCACCGAAGGAAGCGAAAGCTGCTCCGCGGTGATATCGACGACTCCCTGCGACGCGTCCTTCCTGAAAGAGAGTTGCGAGCTGGAGGTGTTCGAAACAAGAAGCAGCAGCGTCGAACGATCGAAACCTTCGAGGCGGAGCTGCGGAATACTGAAAATCGACTCGCCGTCGCTAGCGGATTCGCTCTGCGGGACGCGGTCGTATGTGATTTCGATCGTGAACCGCGTCCCCGCGGGAAGCGGCGCGCTCAGGACCGCGGTGTACTTGAAAAACTGCTGCTCGCCTTCCGTGACGGGTTCCCTGCGCAGCTCGCGGAACGTGGAGGTTCCCGCGGTGATGAGCGCGGGCGCTGGGAGCGACGCGGGCAGCGAGAAAACGAAGGTATCCTCGTTTGCGCCTTCGATGGTGACGTTCAGCAGAGCGTGGTACAAGGTCCATTCGTCCGAGAGGGCGACGTCGAAAAACGCCTCCGCCGCGACGGTGCTGACGCGGGGTTTGTAAGTGAACGTCCCCGAGTGCGCGGTACTGTAGAACTCGAACGCATGGCGGAGCGTGTGCCCAAGTTCCGCGCTGAAGCTCACGAGGCCCGGAACGTAATCGCTAACGTTTCGTGTCTCGATCGGGAATATGTTCACTATCTCGCCGCGTACGACGTCCACGTCCGGCTTAGCGGCAATTGCGACCCTGCCCTGAACTCCTCGCAGCGCTCCGAAATCGAGCTTCGGCAGCTTCACCGCGTCCGAGATCAGCCTGCGCTTTATGAACGAGGCGCGGATCGTCACCCCCGCGTCCTGCACGCCGCGGGTGAAGAACACGCGAACGACGGTGCTTCCCTCGCGCTTCAGGGCGTAGTAATCGAGGAGGTCGTACGGGTTCCCGGTGGCGAGTTCCTTAAGTTCGTAGTCCCCAGGAACGGTGAACTCCCGCGAGAACATTCTGCGTTCCGTGGCTTTCAGATTCGCTTCGACGACGAGCGTTTCCTTCTCTTCGTCGATAAGAAGAAGCTCGTAAATGGTCGCGCTGACGTCAAGGGGAAGCGATTCGATGGAAACGCTAAGCTCCGGACGCGCGCCGTTCGAAATGCGGAACGCCTGCAACGCTCCGGACGCGCTGCCCTCGGTGCGATCGAGGTTTTTGGTGTCAGCGACCTTCACTATATCGTCGAACTCCGGGCTCGCGGCTTCGATCCGCACCGTTCCGTCGTAGGTCACGGAGCCGAGGACGTCGGGCACGTCCAGCAGCTTAGTCTCCGCATCGAACTGCTGCATTATGAATCCGGAGATAGTGATGTCGAGAGAGCGATACGTCGCGCCCTGAAGATGAACGATGAGCGGAATGCGTCCGTTTTCACGGTTGTCTGCGTCGATGGTCCAGCGGGCGACCTCCGCGCCGCGAACCTCATTAACGATCTGATTCTCCGGAATCATCGCGATGATCTGATTGACGCTTCGTTGCTGCCTTGGGCGCATGATCATCCGCGTCTGGAACTCGCTGTACCCGGCGCTCAGCTTGAACACGCACGAAAGCGTCGTGTTGAATTCCGCGTCTCGCGCGGAGGCGAGGCTGCGTTCGGTTTCCCAGTAAATCTCGAGCTGCGTGAGTCCGCCTATGGCGAGGACCGCGCTCGTGCGCTCGTTTTGGGTAACCTCGTAGATGCCGCCTTCGACTGTTCCACGGCCCAGGACGACGTTGACGCCCGGGCGGGTTTCGACCTCGCAGGACGACGAAATCACGGGCACGATCGACGACTTGAAAAAACCGCCGCTCGGATAGCCTACCACGTTCGGTCTCGCGCGGACGTAGAGGCTGTAGACGCCTTTCTTCGGAATGACGATGCCGAAGCCGCCGTTCGCGCTTGCAAGCGAAACCGTTTCTTCCGCGCCGTCCGGATTCGTCAGCCGCGCTTCTACTATCGCGGTGTCCCCGAGTCCGACGGGGACGAGCTGCTGCGAGTCGCGGAAGTTCTCGATGACGAAGGTCGCGTCGAATCTGAAATCGTCTGTCGAGACTCCGAGTTTGTAGCGCGCGCTCCTGACGTTATCGTCCACCGGCGCGTGCTGCTGCATTTCACGCTGGAAACGCTCCGGGTCCGCCCGGCGGAGCAGCTCGAGATACGTCGTCCGTCCGACGAAAACGCTTTCCTGGGCCGGATGGCTGCGCTCCGTCTGATCGAACTCCGCGGGATCGTAGGGAATGTAGACCTCCGTCCGCGCGTCCTCGTTCCCCGTCGGCGCGGGCTGCTGCGGCCTTCGCTGAGTTTCCCGCGCGTAGGATGTATCCGCAAGCGCAAACGTGAGTCCGAGCGCTATCAGAACCATCAGCTTCGCTGGAACGAGCTTCGCCCGAAGCTTCGATCCGAAGTGCGAGAACGTCGTCACCGCCGCGGCCATCAGAATGCCGAGGAAGATCGGATTGAAGAACGTCGACCACTCCCGTCCGAAAATTTCGGGGATCAGCGTGACGATTGCCATCGCGCCGAGGAAGAACATCAGCTTCCCGAACTTCGCTTTCCGCGCGTAGAACAGCGCGAGCGTGAACGCCGCGAGAATCCAGAAAATCGTCCGCGCGAACTTCCGGTCCTCGTGCTGGTAGGAGATCGTCATCTCGAGGTCTTCGGACAGACTCCGGAACTTGATTTCCCGGGACTGGTCCACCGGGAACGGAATGTTGATGCTTAGAAGTCCGTGCTGGCGCGCCTCGATGAAGCCGTGCTCGGATAGAAGCTCCTGCCACGGGTCCGGACGGCCTTCGTCCGCGGTCGCGCCCCGTCCGGGACCTGCGACGCCGAGATCCCCGAAAATGTGTACGCGGTTATCGGCCGCATCCGCGATGAAAACATCCGATGGCGCACCAGCCCATTCGCCGCTACCACCGCCGGCTTCGCCCTCGCCGTCTTCGAGTGCAGCGCCTATTCGGCCGGCAGTCAAGCCGTTCGCGGGAGCCGCCCTCGAAGGCTGCGGCGCCGGAGTTGCCGCGGGAGCGCGCGTCGCAGGCGGCGAAATGGACGGCGGCGCGGGAGTCGCTGGAGCCAACGCGCCAGACGGAGGTCTCGCAAGTGACGGATCCTGACTTCGCGCGGGTCTGGACGCACTATCCGCCACGGGGCCGTTTTCGCCGCGGAACCGGGAGCCACTTGTACGCTCGAAATTGTTCGCTTCTTCCGCCGGAGTTGCGCTCCAGGTCGTGACTACGTCCGGCGCCGTCGGACTTTCTTCCGCCGGACTTTCAGCAGACGAACCGCTACCTCCACTGGAGTAAAACTCGTCCCACCCGCCGGTTGACTCCGTGGGTGCCATTTGGGTTTCAGAGCCGTGATATATATCATCTAAGGCGAGCTTCCCCTCTGGAAGTTGGAACAGCCTAATGGCTCCTGTAACGATCTGCCTTCCGAGCGAGATCGCCAGCGGCTCCGGCTTTTCCTCGTCCGGACCGACCGGATTTCCCTCGCTGTCCACGTACTCGAACCCCGGCGGCAGGTACAGATGCCAGGACGCCTCGACTATCGGTATCGAACCGTCCGCGAATTTCGGAAGCGCGGGTTTGTAATCTCCGGACGACCCGAACTTTTCGATCGCGCGTTCGAGAATGACGACGATCGTCGCGTGCTCGCTGGAACTGCGTTCGATGACGATCTTTACCGACTTCCCGGACTCCACTGGTTTTATGCCTTCGCCCTCGACCAGCGCGCTCAGGAGTTTCGCGCCTTCGGGAAGCTCGAGCGCGAGTTCCGCGCGGTTCGGGACGAAGCCGTACTCGATGCGGATTATCGTCTTTTCGAGATAGCTTTCGCCCGCGGGTTCGACGAGGGTGTGCGCCTCGAGTTCGCGGATGACCGCGCCGATGACTTCGGCTTCCACGTCCTCCTTTAGCGCGATAGACAAGCTGTGATCCGCGCCCGCGAAACGGAACGCATTTATGAACTCGCCGCGGAAATCGAGCGAGCTGCTTCGCGGAATCGACGGATGCGCGAACGGCGGGACATCCTCGACTTCGAGCCGCTCCATCCCGCTTGGTGTGAACTCGATCTCGGCGGGCAGGCTGCTCGCGATGGCGTAGAAACCCGCGAGGCTGCCTTCCACCTGCGGCAGAACGCGCGGCATGGTCATAGACTTCCGTCCTGCGAGCGGAATTTCGAAACTGACGTACACGTAAAGCAGCGGGTCGGACCGCGAGATTTCGAGAAGGTTTTCGCGCATCAGCGGCCTTTGCAGGGTGAGAGTCCAGCGGTCGGTGGACTCGTCTACCTTCTCGCGCACCTTGCTTTTTATGAGACCCGCGGGCGCGGATTCGAACTTCGCGAGATCCCCCGCTCCGTCAGAGATGTTGCCGGAGATATTGATTGTAAGCGAGCCCGTGGGTGCGTCTGCGATGTCGAACGCGATGACGCTCGCTACGGTAAGCGACGCCTCGTCCAGAATGTTGTACGTGACGAGAGTCGAACTCACTCGCGGAGTCTTCCTCGTCAGCGAGAGAATCCCGCTCGCCGTGTCTCCGGAATAGAACCACGCGCCGATGGCTTCGAGCCGGCCGAGGCTTTCTATCGACGTGATCTTCCATATCGACACGAGCACCGCAAGCGGCTCCTCCGGACGGAGTCCCTCGAATGAATTGCTCTCGATCGAAATGCCGCGCTCTCGCATCAGAAGGAAAGACGAAGACTCCCGCTCGACCTCCATCGGAGTCACGAGCGGCGCGGGCATCTGGATATTCTGCGCGCCCTGCTCCCACTCCTTGTCCTTCGTATCGAAAGTCAGACGAAGGTCGGTATTCCCGTCGAACATCGTCACGGCTTCCTTGAAGAAGATTCTCGCCACGTTGTCGGTGGCGTCGAAGCGAAGGCTCGCGCCTAAGCTGTCCTTGACCTCGCGCAGCGTGAAGCCCGCGGGGATTCTTACTCGAATCAGCCTCGCCTCGCCCTCGCGCACGTTAAGATGCACGAGGCTGACCAGTTCCGTCTTGTCTAGACTTATCGAAAGCGAAGTGTCGCACCACGATACCACCCGCGGGTTCACCGGCTCGATCTCGATCGAACTGGAAGTCTCGTAACCAGTCGCGGCGTAGTACACCGGAGCAGTCTGCCAGACTGCGCCCGCCTCAGGCGGAGCGAAGTGGCTGAGCAGCGCGGAAGGCTCATCGATCTGACGGTAGCCGTTCTCGTTTATCATCTTGCCTTTGAGGCCGACCTCGAAAACGACGCTTTCGATGCTGCGCGTCAGCGTCAGATCGTTCGATGAGCTTTCCTTCGTCTCCTCGTCGAGAACGAAAATCCGCGTCGGCTTTATGCGCTGAAGAGTCGTCCGACTCTCCTCGCCGACGAGGAACGCCATATCGCCGACGATCGAAAGACGGTAGCTCGACGACGCCGGTTCCGAGAGTCGTATCGTGAGCATCTTTCCGCTTTCGTCCCGCTGCTCCTCTCCGATGTCGGCGCCTTCGATGTCGAGTATGCGAAGTCCCGCGGGCATTTCGAACTCGAAGCCGACAACCTTTCGCCTCGCGATCGAGAATTCGAAATTCGACTGCATAAGAATGCTGTCGAGTCCGAACTGGGTCCGTGCGAATTCGAAGCTCGAAACCACCGGCTCTGGCGCTTCGATCCGCTGCTGGCGCGAAAGCACGTAGCTGACGTTCGATCTTCCTCCGACCGCGACGCTTGCGCTGACTTCAGTTTCGCTACGGGTCGCGTCCGCGATCGACACGGGTTCGCCCCGCGGTCCCGTGCGCGATGGATCGAGCAGACTCATCCCCGCGGGCACGTAGACGACCATCTGCCCCTGACCCACGCTTGGGACGATCGCGTCGATGACGTAATTCCCCGAGTTCTCCGCGAGCAGGCGATTTGTGGAGATCGTCAGCGTGTGAGGTCCACTGCCGAAGACGAAATAGTGGTATTTGCCCGAATTGTCGCGAATAAGGAAATCCTTATCTCCGGAGACTGACGCGTTATGCACGATCACCCCGCCGAGGTCGAACCGATGGACGCCCCAGCCGTCTTCGAGCTTGTCGATTCTGACTTCGCCGCCGAGCGACATCATAAGCATCTCCTCGAACGGCGCGATGGAATTGAACCTCACCTCGAACGACGATTCCGCGGGCAGAATATCGAGCGGGGGACGCTCCGTCGCCTCGCTCTCCCTGGCGCGCTTCAGAAGGTCCTGATATTCCTCCCACGAAAGCGTCACTCCGCCTTCGGATCGGAGCGCGATCACGTTCCAGTCCTCCCGTGGAATGTAGACTTCCCGCGGATTCAGGACGTCGTCCTGGGCGCTCTCCTCCGCCTTTGAAATCCCAGGGAAGATCGCCATCACGCTCGCGAGCGCGATTAGCGCGAATTTCGACTTTCGATTTACGATTTTCGATTGTTGTATTTCGATGTGCATCTTTGGTCGTTCCGTAATCTTGGCGCCATAACTGGCGCGTGGCTGAAAATCTGCAATAATCTTGGCGCCCTAACGGGCGCGTGGCGTCACGCCTGCGCCGGTGGGGGTTCCGCGGCGGGAGTCGCCGCCGTCTCCGTTTTCACCTCGGTCGCGGGCTTTTCCTTCCTCGGCCTCGAAATCCAGAGCTTGATTCCGTCCCAGATCGACATAATGACGAGCAGCGCGAGCATCACTATGGACGCGAGGGACGCGCTGACGAAGTAATCCGCCGCGAGACTCGTGATCATGCTCGCGAGCAGAAGCGAAACCACTGCTGCGCCGAGAGTTAGCGTCACCCGATTCACCTTCCAGAAGATGGGGACGAGGAGCAGCGCGAGGAATAGGACGATCGCAACAGAGTAGTCGATACCCGCATGATACGCAGGCTCGATGTACGTGATTCTCACAGTGCCCCTGCCAGTAAAGTCGCGGAAGTATTCCATCCTTCCCGGATGGTCTTCTCCGCGGATGTGCCCGAATGGATCGTCGTAGTAGAACGCGTACGATCCAAGACGGTCCCGCTGAATGCCGACGTTAAGCCCCGCGCCGGAGCCGAGCTGCTTCTTGATCAGATACCACACAGGCCGCGGCCTCTCGCTTTCGTGGGACATATCCGTGTCGAAATCGAAGTATTCGAATTCCTCGGGGAGGAATACGGTCCATTTGAAGACGTTCACGGGGACTTCCCCGAATTTCGGGCCCTGGAGTTCGAAGCTGCCCCAGCCTTCCATAGTCTCTTCGCCTCCGGAGAGTTTCGATCGGTACTGCATCGACACCTCGATAGGCGTGTCCGGCGAAACCTGCCGCGGGAGCGAGATCAGTTTCGCGTTCTCGTCCGCGGGGTCGGAGCTCCACCGCTCCTCCTTGCCATCGACCGTGACTTTGCTCAGTTCCGCGCCTTTCGGAAGCGTGACCTTGACGTACTGTCCGGTGTTGTTCTGAAGTCGGACGTGCGCCGTCGAATGCGCCTCGAAGTCGCGTGTGACGTCCGTGATCAGCACGAGTTCGTCGATCACGATATTCTGGACTTCAGCGAAAAGCTGGCGCGAAACGTTCATCTTCGGGCTGAATGGGTGCTCGGTGTAACGAAGCGCGAAGAGGATGTCCTCCGCCGCGAACTCGGTCGGAAGCTCCCGCGGATCGATCGGCTCGAGGTTCACCTCGGCCTTCTGGAATTTCAGAGCGAAGTTCGGAGACTTGCGAATCCTGATCCATCCTGACTCGCGGGAAAGATCGTATCCCGGGCCTTTGACGCCTTCCTTAACGTTGTTGTTGCCGCGGACGGTTATCTCCGCGAGGTCGAACGCCTGGGACTCGCCGCTCTGCATCGCGGGCAGCGGACGCTCGTACTTGAAAACGAGCGAGACCGCGCCCTCCTGATTCGACGGGAAGTTCACAGTGAACCTGAAAGTGTTCTCAGCGTCCGCGACCTTCTCTTTCTTCCACGAAATCGCTGGATTCGCGGGCAGAACGCTGTCCGCGAACGACGCCTTCACGTCGAACACGAACTCCTTCACCCCCGTGAACTCGACATTGTAGTTCAGCATGAGCTCGTGCCTGATCGACTCCTCCGTCACGCTGACGTCCGTCAGCACCCGGCACGTGACCATCGCGGGCTTCTTCTTTAGCTTGCCCTCCGCCGAAATCGGAGTCTGGTGATAGATGTACGCCTGCATCAGAGTCTGCGACACTGGAACCGGAGTCCCCCGTCCCCGGTGTTGTGGAAGCTCGCTTACGTCGAGAACGAGAAGGTTCGTGAGGCTCGACGCCTCGATGCGAAGTTCGAGACTCTTTCGCACGAGCACCGCAACTGTGCCGCTCTCGTGGAAGATTCCGGGAACGAATACCAGCGGAAGTTTCACCGTGCGCTCCGCGCCGGGGTCCGCGCCTTCCTCGTCGCTGATGACCTTCTCGAGCGTCAGGCTCACGCTGAACGCTCCAATACGCTCATCGCCAAGATCTATCAGAAGCCTGCGGGAAAGTTCGTCCGTCTTCTCTTCGACGACCCACCTCCCGAGCGGCAAGTTCCTTCCTCCCATAGCAGCCTGAAGTCTGCGCACGTCGTAGCCTTCCGGAATCGTCACCGCGAGCTGGCGGATACCGAGTTCCTCGACGCTCACGTTCATTTCCGAGTTCATCGACTGCACCGTCTCCTCGAAAGTTATGGTCTGGCTGTTCGTGATCCGTACCCGCGGAATTATCCGCTGCACCTCGACTTCGATCTCGAACGGATGACGCTCGTACCGAAACCCGAGCCGCGCGTTGTCCGTCGGCACTTTGCCGTTCACCGCGCGAATCGCTTCTCCGAGATCGATCTGCCGGACGAGGTCGCGCACAGTTTCCGCTTCGAGATGCGAAACGAGACGGTAGGGCATCGCGACGCTGCAGATCAGCGTTCCGCGTTCCTGCTCCGCGCCGACGACACGCACGGACGGAAGGATTCGCTTCCCGATGATCGCCTCTCCCTGGAAACCGAGTTCGAAACTGACGCTGAACTTCTGCTCGATTTTCTGCTGCCAGCCGAGATGGAGCACGCGCTGCGCCCCTTCGCCGCGGACCTCGTTCGAATTCCCGGACGGGCCGCGAACCTCGCGCACGTCTCCTTCCGCGGGAATCTGGATCGTCAGTTCGTCCATATAGCCGTCCGGGATGGTCACCTCGACCTGATAGAACAGCGTCACGTTGCCTTCGCGGAAAAGATAGTTCCCGCACGCTTCGGCGTTGAACCTGCTCGCGCGGGGCGTCTCGACGTGGTGGTAGCTCTCCCACACGAGTTCGATCTCGCTCGTGGCTTTCAGGAAGAAGCTCACTTTGTCGTCCTTCCGCTCCGACGCGATCGCCGCCGCGCAGGAAGGCCTCGTATTCGCGAACGGCAGCTTGAAGTCGAGCTTCGCGAGCGGCGAACGCGGGCATCCGAACTTCGCGGAATACCGCCTCAGCGTCGGGCTGACGTCGGTCGTCACCACGGGGACAGAGAGTTCGAGCCGGAGAAGCCCGTCCTTTCCGCCCGAAAGAAGCAGTGTGAAGCCGCCGTCGCTGGAAGGATAGAAATCCGCGCGCTTTTCTTCGTTCGACCCGGCTTCCTTGAAAACCGCCTTCGAAATCGCCGCGTTCGTGACGGGCATTGGAATCTCGACGAAGCCGTCAACCAGAGTCGAAATGTTGAACTCCGCGACGACTACGACGACGCTCTCTTTCACTTCCGCGATGTAATCGACGCTGTGTACTATCGCCGGCGCGGGCGGATCGCGTCGAACCTCAGGCCCAAGCTCCGCGGCGTGTGCGCGCTCCCAAAGATTCTGATACTCCGCGAAAGGAAGGTAAACGCCACGTTCACCCTGGCCGAAGACCTCGCGCAGTTCGTCGTACGGAACGTAGATGACGCGCTCCTTCTCCTTTTCCTCCTCCGCAGCCTGCTCCTGCGCGTTGGCGGATTGAACGAACGGAAGAACCAGCAGCATGGTCAGCAGCGCGCAGAGCGACTTTTTCATGAACGCCTCGTTATCGATTATTTGGGGAAATCCCGGAAGTCCTGAAATTTTGCGGGAAGTAATGATTATCCCGTTTATGAAGGTAGACGTGAAACACCAATAAAAAGTTTCATGAAAATTGTTCCCGCTCGCTAAAGTGGAAACCGAAATCCGGGTCCGGGATTTTTTGCTTGTAGATGAGACGGGAGGGTGTCATAGTGGTTCGATACTCTCCCCCCTCGGAAAACTCGCATCAGTTTTTTCGGGAATTCACATGAAGAAAAAATTCGCTCTACTCCTGCTCCTCGCGTGCAGTTTCACCGTCACTTCCGGTTGCTACCAGTATTTCGACTGGGACCACCTGAAGAAGATCGGCGCGTCCATCAAGCGCGACCTCGATCGCTTCAACGAGGCAACGGACCGCTACTTCCTCGGCTATGACCCGCACGATCCGTACCAGCAGCTCGGACTCGACGAGTAGATCAAAGCCGCAGCAGTTTGGCTGATGCGAGAGGTTCGAGAGCCAGAAGCGCGAGCAGCGCGAGGAATATCGAAAGCGCGAGGGAGCTTTCCTTCCCAGGCGACGATAGCGCGCCGATGTCGAATTCATCAGCGGAAACTTCGGGTTCCGCCGATTCAGGTTCGGAGCGCGCGAATTTCGGCAGCGCGACGGTGAATTCGCCGTCCAGGAGGACTTCGTTTTCGAAGCGAATGAAGAGTTTGTACCTGCCCACGTCCGTGCGATGCCTGAGCGGGAGCGAAATCCCCGCGCCGGGTTTCGATTCGAGGTTCAAACCGCTGTCGACGCCGACGAGGACGAGCGACGCGCCGCCGATCCCTTCACGAGCGAAAGTTTCTCCAAGTCGGTAAAGACTCTTCATTCGCGTTTCCCGGACCGAACTTTCCGCGAGCGCGGTGACGAACGAGAACAGAAATACCGGATCGGGATCGCTCCAGCGCGAAAGCGTATCGAGGTTTTCGAACGCGCTCGCGACGATCTTGAATCCGCCGGATTCGACTACAAGTGGAGTGCCGTCGCTGAAAGTCGCGATAACGTCGCCGCGGCCTACGGGGGTCACATTCACGCGCCGGAAGAACGTGGAAACACTAGCGCCGAGGTCGCCGCGGTCCGAAAGGGACGCGCTTTTGCGGATGAAATCGACTACGCCTGCGGACGCGGTCCATCTGCCTTCTTCGACGCCGCCGATTTCGAATGGAGCGAACGACCTGAGATTTCGGAATCCGTACTCCGCGCGCGACGGCATCAGGGTCACGGTCGATCCGGGAATTCGCAGCCTGGAAAATCTTTCGCGGTCCGCCGCGGGAAGATCGCCGAAGACGAAAATCACTCGGCGCGAGCTTGCGTCGCCTTCAGGGGGGTTCACGCGGAAAAGCGAACCGCCTTCGCCCGCGCTCAGTATGGATTGGACGAGGTCGCGCGAACCAGCGGAATACTCGTCCGCGAACAGAAAAACGTCGATCGGAGGCTTGCTCGCGATCGTAAGCGGAGCGCCATCGACGCTCCCGGTGAGCGAACCCGCAACCTCCGGCGAAAGTGTAACGCTGTACCGCTTGACTTCCGCGACTCCGGGTTCGCGCAGCAGCTCGAAAACTCCACGATCGCTCGAAAGCGAAACCGAGCGCTCCTCAGCGGCTCCGGATCTGATCACGCAGAGACGAAAGCTTCTGCCCGGAACCGACGTAAGCGAATCGTTCTCGATGATCGTTTCCTGCGAAGAGTCGCTTTCGACTCTGATCGCCAACCATCCGCCTGGAAGCTCCGGAATTCCGGGCGAGCTTAGGATCGCGAGTTTCGCTGGGTCGCCCAGAGTCTGCGCGAAAATTTCCGCTGAAGCGGAGTTCACGCTCGCGGGTGCGATGGAATAGTCGATTGCCGCCTTGCCAAGCTCCGCGCGGGCGAGCCCTACGTCCGTAGGCGGAATCAGAATCGAGCCGTCTGCCGCGATCAGAGTCAACTTCTTTCCCGCCGCGGCGTTTTCGATCGCGCGGAGGATTATTTTCCTCGCTTCGGAAAGCCCGGATTCGGTCATCGAAGGAGAATTGTCCAGAAGGATCACGATGTCGCGATTGATTTCCTGAGTCGAGGCGCCCGCTCCATCTAATACTGGTTCCGCAAGATAAATCGCGAATGCCGCGATAATGAAAATCCGGAGAAGCAGGGTCAAAAGATCGCTAAGCCGGCGCGCGCGTACAAATTCTTCGCTTGCCGCGGAGAAAAACATCGTCGAAGAGAATTCGATCACCCGCGGCCTGCCGCCTCGAACGAAATGCAGCACAACCGGCATTAAGGCGAAAAAGAGCGCCCAAAGGAACTCTGGCTTAACAAAATGCATAATTGCCCAATATACGTGCGTCAGACATTAATTTTTACCACGACCCGCGGAAAGGTCACGGAAAATCGTGAACGTTCGGCGATCCACGTCAGATCGGAACGTCCCCTGCACTTTCGTGGCCGGCCGAGAACTAATTCAATGCAAAAAGGTGACTTCCGAAGAAGATAGGATAAGTGCCGGGGACGTGTTTCACCGAGCCGACACGATTTAATCCGACGAATTTCTGTACTTGATACGTTCAGAGACACCAGAACCACATAACGTTCAGCCCAACAAAAAAATTGTTTTTTTTTTATTTTGCATTATTATTAGCAGGTGGTTATACTGCTGGCAATAATCGCTTACCCCAATTCCAGTGCGTTCTCGAAAGGCGAAAACATGTCCTTGTTCAGATTTCTGGTGTGTCTGCTCATTTTGTTCATGCTCGGAATTTTCTTCTGGGGCGTTATAGATTTCGACGGGCTAAAAATGGCAGCCGATGGGTTCTATGGGGGCGCGCTCAACGACGGCGTACTGATTGCCAACGGGTTTCTCGTCGGGCTTACCTTCCTTCTCGGTCTTGCGCTGATCGCGGTTCAGATTCTTCTCTACAGACTAAAGCAAAGAGTTTCCTTCAAGCTCAACCAGATGACGAACGGCGGTTTCAGGCTTTTCGTCGTCACCTTCTTCGGTTTCTCCTTCGTCGTGAATCTATCCTTCTTCGCTCTGATCTTCTTCACGGGCGTTGCGGCTGTCACCTACTTTCTGGCGCTGGTCAATCTTACCATCGACATAATGACGGCAGAAGGTTTCAAATTCTGGTCCGATCTCACCCTCGCAGCATTGATACCGGCATTGATCACAAAAATCGTCGGGGACGGTATCACAAGTCAAAACCCGGAAGAGATTTACACGGGACAAAATTTCTGATAACGAATTTACATTCAGTGGAGATTTATATATGTTCGGCGGCATGTTTGACTCGTTTTTCGGAAATCCGGTAAATCAGGGTTCACTCAGCGTCGCCTCAGAGGGAGCACGCGATATGAACGGTAAAATTTGCATAGATAAGGAAAAACTTGGCTCCATCATTTCTTCTGCTGTGGAACAAGCCTTTGTAGCGGGTTCATCAGCAGAAACTGGAAGCGCGATTAAGGGAGATCCGGAAGATCAGTTTGGAGGGGAAATCAACACTCTCAAACCACTTGAGTTGTACCAAGTCCTTTTGGCCATAATTGCATCAAACGAGCAGATACGAAATGATCGAACGCTTACACAAGCGCAAAAGGATACTCTTTTGGAACTTAATCGTAGGCTCATTCTAAAAATTATGGAAGAACTTGGTTTGTAATGATTTCATTAATACTGCCTCCGAAACTATGCAAAGAAAGATGTTATATGCTATACTTGAAACGAATCATCGTATTTTTAGTGATATTGTCAGGCATTTCACTCGATCTGGTTGGATGTGTAGGAACGGACGTGAGGGATTCGCTAAAATCCATTTCATCAGGTGTTGATTCAATAAAAGTAAGAAGCGAAACAGAATACGAATATCGAACGGTATATTTATCAGGCATTGGTGGCCAGGCTCGTTCTATCTATGTGATCAGAAATGATCTCGCCTTAGAATCGGATCAACTACCCGATATTCCGTTACTTTTGTTTGACGCCTCTCGGTTTATTCAGGATGAATTCGGTGAAGACTGGGAAATAGTTAATGCCTTCCCCCTTGGTGATTCTTTTTTTCACATCGGAGTGCTAATCCGTCGACCGGTGGAGGAGTGAGAATTCTGTTGTTTCGCTCGTGAACTTGTGCGAATGCGAATATGAATCTGCGCCAGATGGAGTTCGGCGCGGGGAACGAGAGCCGCAAGACGGTTCGCAAAGGGGTCCGTGATTTACATTAGGAGGTGTGACAAAATAAGTTGCAGTTTTCACATCACATCTTCACGCCACTTTCACATCGCGCTCAATCGTCAAATCCTCACCGGAACTATTGCTACGACTCCGGTTTGACTCAATCGCGCAATGCGAACCTGACGCAAATCTGAGCGTGAAATTCAGCAACTTATTTTGTCACACCTCCTTAGT
>JANLHZ010000260.1 GCA_024653775.1 Planctomycetota bacterium
AAATCCCGGGGCGCTGGTGCCAACACCGACGTTACCTGTGGTGTAACTTATGTCTCCGAGGTTATCGGTCCAGAGGGAGCCGCCACCGCCGCCGCCAAACGGCGAGCCGTTCTGCAGGAGCTGTCCGGTGAAGTTGATGTCGCCGAGAACGTCGAGATCGAAAAGTGGGGAAGGATTGTTGACTCCGACGCCGCCTTCCGATGAAACGGTAATTCTCGACTGCGGTACGGTCGATCCGTTCGGGGTGGTGTAGATATCGAGCGCGGTTCCCGTTCCGGATCCGCTGTAGTTTTCCGTCGCAGTCGCGACGATCGAAGCGTTTCCGGCTGTGAACGTCGTGCCGTCGAAGCCGCCGAACCCAATCTGGCCCAGGTTTTCACCGGCGATGACTGCCGATTCTAAACCCTCGGAGCCATTGGCTCGCGACAGAAAGAAATCCGCGGATGCGCCATAGCTCGTGACGATGCTGGACGCTCCGCCTCCCGCCTGGGTGAGATCGACCCAGTTCAAACCATCGAATAGAAGCAGTGTGGCGCCGTCGAAGTACACGTCTCCCGGATTCGAAGTAAGCGGAGTCGTAACCGGCATGAAAGTCGTCACGCCGTCGATCTGTATTCTTCCGTCGTCCCCGCTACCGTCACCGTCGCCTACGCCGAGCGTAAGGTTGCCGCCGGCAAGGTTCGTCCCGAGCGCCGCGCTCTGGGCGACGATTGCAATGTCCTGCGACGAACCTACGAAGAGGTAGCCGTCGAGGTCCGTAGCCACGAGGAAGCCCTGAATGTCCGTCTGAGTCGCGTAGCTCGAAAGGTCCGTGAGAGTCGCGTAGTTCTGGAGATCGCTCGCGAGCGCGTAGCTCGAAAGGTCCGTGAGGGTCGCGTAGTTCTGGAGATCGCTCGCGAGCGCGTAGCTCGAAAGGTCCGTGAGGGTCGCGTAGTTCTGGAGATCGCTCGCGAGCGCGTAGTTCGAAAGATCGTCCGCGGTGACGAAGTTGAAGAGATCCGAGGCGAGCGCGTAGTTCTGAAGATCGAGCGTCGTCGCGAAACCATCAAGCTGATTGGACCTGACGAGGTCCGAAGGAAGATTGGCGTCGCTTACCATCCCGAAGAGCATACCCGCATCGAAGGTCTGCGACTCCGCGAACATTATCGGTCCCGTCATAGCGACGCTTCCGTCCGCCATAAAATCGCCGCCGCTGACAGGAATATCCGACCACGCCGGAGCCGATCCGGAGCCGGTGCTCATCAGAACCTGACCCGTATTGCCCTCGAACCCCTGCACGCGCATCGAGCCTGTGAACCCGATTCCTCCGCTTACGTCGAGATCGACGCCGAATTCGCTTCCGACGTTCTGAACGTGAAGCATCGCCGGGCCGTTCATGTTCTGAAGGTTGATGTTGTAGAAGTCGGGCGCGTAGAAGTCGCTACCGTTCGCGGTGATGTTCCCGCCGAACATTGCGCCGGAATCCGCGGTGATCGTTCCCGCAGTGTGGATGTTGTCGGTCGGATTCATCGGAGTGATGACGTTGCTTTCAGGTTCCTTGACGAATAGCTGATCCGCCTGTGCGCCGCCTACCGGGACGAAATTGACGCCGTCGTTCGAGAACTGCCACTCGGAGCCGTTGTAAACGATCCTCGGCGCGCCCGAAAGATCGCCTTCAGCCGTTATGAAAGATTGCTGACCCCCTGAACCACCAAGGTCGCCGCCAGCGCTGCCGCCAGCGTTGCCGCCAGCGTTCGGCGCGACGATTCCGTTCGCAACTACGCTTCCGCTTATATGATCGACCGTCGCGACGTCCTGCTCCGTCAGGCCTCCAAGGCTCCCCGCGGAGATCGAGAACGGAACCGACGACAACGTAACCCTCGGCGAGAGCGTGTCGAAGTTGGCCGTTCCGTTTCTGCGCACTTTGATTTCGAGGTATCGCGCGGACATCAGCGTTTCAGCGGTCAAGGGATTGACGGTTCCGAGGCGAAGCGAATAGAAACCGTTCTGAACGGTGATTCCGGTTCGCTGCTCGTTCCAGACCGACGTTCCCAACGTTGGTTCGGTGAACAGATCGAACGTGAAGTCGTAAGACCCGGTCAGCGCCGAACCCGTGGCGCTCGTCAGCTTTCCCTGAAACGGAATCTGGCTGCGCCAGTCGTCTGTAGTGCCTTGAGCATAAAGAGCATTGGCACCAATGGCTAACGCCAATGCGACGAATAGCGTTCGAACGATTCGATTACTCAGCATGGCAATCCCTCTCGATTGATTCAAATGAAGTGCGTATCTGTTTGTTTTGATATTTTTTAGCCCGACAAAGACGTAGGTAGTATATATCTTATCGACTCTGAATCGATGGAAAATATAGTCAAAAGGGTTGTGAACAATATACCAATCAGATGTTACAATCGCGCCATTGATTTACGAAAATAATGATTAAACTACATAATGATAATATAATTCAGTCGTGACAATTCTCACTTCTGACAATTATCTATCTACTTAACACGAGTGTATCTATCTACTTAACACGAGTGCGCCGTTTTTGTGTGCTCCTCTGCCGGAAGGCTTCGTACAGCACGATGCCTGACGCAACGCTTACGTTGAGGCTCTGAACGCTCGATGTTCCCGGTATCCGGACAATAGTTTCGCACAGCGATCGAACGTCCTCGCCCATCCCTGACTGTTCGCTGCCGAGGACAAGGACCGCCGGAAATTTGAATTTAACTCTCGCGAGAGATTCTCCCGATGCAGCGTCGGTCCCGACTATAGAGAATCCCGCTTCGGACAGTCCGGCAAGCGCTTTCGGGAGGAAGTCATCGCAGGCAACAATATTCGTGGTTTCAAGCGCACCTTCGGCTGTACGAAATGTGGAAGGACTGAGCGAATCAAAGCCTTCTTGCGTAAGGAGCGCGTGTTCTACTCCCAGAAACGCCGCGGTGCGGAAAATTGCGCCTACATTATGGTCATTGCGGATTCCGTCGAGCGCGCACGCGATCGTCCTCGAATCCCGAAAGGAAGCAATAAAATCATCCAGCGACTTCGGCGCCAGCTTTCTGGCGAATACGCAAAGTCCTTCGTGATGTCTGCTTTTGGTAATCTTGTGCAGTTCCTCATCCTCGACCTGGCGATACACCATCTTATTTTTTGAAAGAAACGAAAGGTACGGTTTCAGCGTTTCCAGCCGATCCTCGCGGAAAAAGAGACGCAAAGTCTCTTCCCTTCGTTTTTTGAGCATCGTCTTCACCGCGTGATAGCCGTAAATGAGCTGTTCTTCCGCTTTTCGGGCTTTGTTCATATAGGTCCTTTTTCGAGGAGCGGAGATGATATTCTTCGGGGAAGCGACAATGTAACGATTTCTGGATAAATGAAGTCCACGGTTGGTATCGGTTCGGTGAACCTTTTCAAATTTTCCCTTCATTCATAACGTTTTCAGCAACGTATGGGCGTTGTTGCACAAGTGCGTGATGGTGAAATCCTTCTCCCTCGGTGAAAGGAGAATTG